>CAZXNX010000133.1:0-6763 GCA_964642225.1 uncultured Solirubrobacteraceae bacterium
GGCGTGGTGGCCGGCATCACCCCGTTCAACTTCCCGGTGATGGTCCCGATGTGGATGTACCCCGTCGCCATCGCCTGCGGCAACGCCTTCGTGCTCAAGCCGTCCGAGCAGGACCCCTCGCCGTCGCTGCTGGCGGCCGAGCTGTGGGCGCAGGCGGGGCTGCCGGACGGCGTGTTCTCCGTGGTGCACGGCGACAAGGAGGCGGTCGACGCCCTGCTGACGCACCCGGACATCGCCGCGGTCTCCTTCGTCGGCTCCACCCCCATCGCCCGCTACGTGTACGAGACGGGCACCGCCCACGGTAAGCGCGTGCAGGCGCTTGGCGGGGCCATGAACCACGCGGTCATCCTCCCCGACGCCGACATGGACCTGGCCGCCGACGGGCTCGTCTCGGCGGGCTACGGCTCGGCGGGCCAGCGCTGCATGGCCGTCTCGGTCGCGGTGACCGTGGGGGACAGCGCCGAGCCGCTGCTGGAGAAGGTCGGGGAGCGGATCGCGGCGCTGCGGGTCGGCGACGGCACAGACCCCGCCTCCGACATGGGCCCGCTGGTCAGCGAGCGGCACCGGGCCCGCGTGGCCGGGTACGTCAACGCCGGTGTCGCCGAGGGCGCGACCGTGCTGGCCGACGGGCGCGGCCTCGTCGTGGAGGGCCGGGAGGGCGGCCACTTCCTCGGCCCGACCCTGCTCGACCACGTCACGCCCGGCATGACCGTGTACGACGAGGAGATCTTCGGCCCGGTGCTCGTCGTCGTGCGCGTGGACACCTACCCGCAGGCCCTGGAGCTGGTGAACGCCAACCCCTACGGCAACGGCGCGGCGATCTTCACCAACGACGGCGGCGCCGCGCGGGCCTTCGAGGTCGACGTCACGGCCGGGATGGTGGGGGTCAACGTCCCCATCCCCGTGCCGATGGCCTACCACTCGTTCGGCGGCTGGAAGGACTCGCTGTTCGGCGACACCCACGTCCACGGGCCGGAGGGCGTGCGCTTCTACACGCGCGCCAAGGTCGTGACCCGGCGCTGGCCCGACCCGGCGCACCGCGGCGTCAACCTCGGGTTCCCCGTCTCCGACTGATCCGGCGGCCCTGAGCCGCCCTTAAGGCTGCGCAGATAGGCTGCCCGGCCATGAGAACCCGAACCCTCGTCCCCGTCGCCGACGTGGCCCTCGCGCTCACGGCCGCCGGGTGCAGCGAAGACAAGAAGACCGACACCGCATCCGCGTCGGATGCCCCGACCGCCACCGCCACGGTGGCCTCCGCGACCGCCAAGGTCGGCGTGAAGACGACGCCGGAGGGCGCCGTCGTCGCCGTCTCGAGCCGCTCCAAGCCGACCGTCAAGGCGCTGTCGGGCCCCGAGCCCAAGGACCTGGTCGTCAAGGACCTCGTCGTCGGCACCGGCCCGGCCGCCAAGGAGGGCGACCCGCTCACCGTCAACTACCTCGGCGCCCTGGCCAAGAACGGCACGGTGTTCGACACCTCCTGGAAGGCCGGCGGCTCGGTCTTCCCGCTCACCCTCGGCACCGGCGGCGTCATCGCCGGCTGGGACAAGGGCCTCGTCGGCATGAAGGTCGGCGGCCGGCGCGAGCTGATCATCCCGCCGGACCTCGCCTACGGCGCGCAGGGCTCCCCGCACAGCATCCCCGCCAATTCGACGCTGATCTTCATCGTCGACCTCGAGAGCATCGGTTAGACCCGGAGGATCGGCGCCAGCCGATCCTCCAATTTCATCGACGCAGTCGATGAAACAAAGAGGGGCGGCCAATGGCCGCCCCTCTTGTCGTTCTATGTCACTGCGATCGGCCGGGGCCGAACGGTCCTACAGCGTGCCGTGCTCCAGGCGCGTGATCCCGGGGACCTCGGCCTGCGGCTTCTTGATCCAGGACGACTCCGTGGAGAGGTGGTCCGTACGGCTGACCGCCAGGGCCCAGTTCAGGGCCTCCATCTGCGCCGCGTCGTTCGGCGTGTTGTCGCCGGTGAACGGGCAGGGCTGGAACGTGCTCGCATCGGCGGGAACCGTCGACTCCACCCCGGTGTTGCCGGAGATGCAGTTGTCGGTGCCGTAGCCGTCGAAGAAGATCCCTCGGCCGTTCGGGTTCTTCCCGTCGTTACCGAACTTGTTGTTGATGATCTTGTTCTTGCGGAGCGTGTACCACTCCTTCTGGTCCTTGATCTTCGGGCCGTTCGGGTCGGCCTTGTCCAGCGGCGACTTGTCCACGGACAGCAGGAGCTGCTCGAGGGCGCCGGCGCCGAGGCCGTAGTTGCCGAAGATCTCGTTGTCCTCGACCGTGGTGTTCTGGCTGCCGAACAGCAGCAGGCCCACGCCGATCGGGTACGGGACGCCGCCCGTCGAGGCGCTCTGCACCAGGAACGGGATCTTGCCGTAGAAGTAGTTGTAGTTGTTGAAGAAAATCCGGTTGTGGATGATCGTGTTGAACTCCGGCGGAGCGAACTTCTCGGAGCTCAGCGCGTTCGGGACGATGCCGGTGCCGTTGTTGTAGAAGTCCGAGTCCTTGATGGTCACGTACTTCATGTTCGTGCCCGACCAGCCCAGGACGTTGCCCCAGGACTTGATGTTGGAGACGAACGTGCGCTTCGGCTTGTCCTGCGGCGGGGTCTGCCCGATGTAGAACCCGGCGTCGTTGTTGTACGAGGCCTCCGAGTTCTTGATCGCGCCACCGATGGTGTTGAACGCGTAGATCCCGTACGTGCCGACGTTCTGCGCCCACAGGTGGTTGAACGTGTACCCGTCGTTGTTGACGACGAAGAACCCGTTGCCCTTGTAGTTGCGCGCGGCCAGGCCGTCGAGGGTGACCTCGTTAGCGCTGTTGATCGCGACAGCGTTCTGGATCTGCGTGTTGTAGTCGTTCCCGTTGGTCCCCAGCTTCTTGTTCAGGTACTTGACCTTCGCGGGGATCTTGGTCATGTCGAACATGACCTTCTTCGGGTTCTTGACGTTGCCGACGATCTTCAGGTACCGCTTCTTGGAGCCCTGCACGAGGACGCCCTCGCCGTACACGCCGTCGGCGATCTTGACGGTGTCGCCGGCCTTGGCCGCGTCGACGGCCTTCTGGACGATCGTGTACTTGCAGCCGGCCTTCTTGGACTTCTTGGTGAGCTTGGGACAGACCTGGAGGGTCTTGCCCTTGCCGCTCGGCTTCGGCTGCGGCGTGCCCGGCTTGTCGGGCAGCGGGTAGTCCGCGGCGGATGCGACCGGCGCGGCCACGGCCAGCGCGAGAAGCGCGGCGGTGATGGGAATGGTGCGACGCATGGAGATGCGAGCCTTTCTTCTTCTGTTGGACGGACGTGTCGGCGCCTCGTGGCGCCTACCCCTGTGCGAGCGCTGGTCGTCCCTCATGACCAGCGTTTCCCTCGAACAACTTGGTGCTGCCGTGCTCCTCCCCCGAGGGTAACGGCCCGGTGATCACGGATCGACAAGGTAGTACCCGGTCATCCCGCCATCCTGGTGGGCGAAGACGTGACAGTGATAGAGCCAGCGACCCGGGTTGTCCTCGACGAACCGGGCGGTGATGGTCTCGTTGGGCCCCACCGCCGGGTTGTCGGTCCAGACGCCGGCGTCGCTCTTCCACCGATGGCCGTGGATGTGGAAGTCGTGGAAGTCGTTGTTCATCCCGATGATGTGGAACGCGACGTCCTGGCCGACCTTGGCCCGGATGGTCGGGGTGTTCCCGGCGAACGCCCGGCCGTTGATGCACTGGTAGCCGCGGGCCAGGCCCGTGACGGGCGGGTCGAAGCTGTGGAAGAACAGCACCGTCTCGTTGTCGGGCGCCGGCGCGCCCTTGGGCCGGACGATGATCGCGCCGAACAGCCCGCGCATCACGTTGAGCGTGTGGTTGGGGCCGTGGTCGTGGTACGGCCACACCCCGACGCTGTCGGAGCGGGCCTCCCACCGGTAGGTGAACTCCTCGCCGGGCCCGATGAAGCCGCCGATGCGGGTGAGGTCGCCGAGGTAGACGCCGTCGTAATCCGGCGTGTACTTGACGCCGTGGGGATGCATCGTGACGGCCTGGTTGAGGTCGGTCAGCTCGTTGCGGAAGTGGCAGACGATGACGTCGCCCTCCTCGGCGTAGAGCGTCGGGCCGGGGATGCTGGGCGGCCCGATGGCCGAGGCGAAGCCGTCGGACATCCGCTGGTAGGCGACGGCCTTGAAGGTCGAGGGCCCGGGGACGGGGGTGCCGTGCCACGCGTCCATCTTGGTCGGGACGATCGACCACTTCACCGTGCGCGCGCGGATCCAGTACTCGACGTACTTGCCGCCGGGGGCCGGCTCGGGCCGGCCGAAGCTCAGCTTGTCGACGGGGTCGACGGTGGCGCCGGCCGCGGCCGCGCGGCTGGCGGACTTGGAGGTGATGAACCGCGGGGGCTGCACGCGGGAGGCGGCGGCGTCGGCCTTGGAAGCGTCGCCGGCCTTCTCGAGCGCGACGTTCTGATTGCCGATCGTGCAGTAGAACGCCCCGGCGCCTCCTGCGGATGCGGCGAGGAAGTTGCGACGGCTGGACCGGGAATTGAACGGATCAGACATGGCTCGTGGGTGACGGCTCCGGGACCGTCGGCGTTGAATTCCCGGAGAGCGCGGACACTGCGGGGCAGGTCGCTGCGCCACATCCTGACGTATCCGGCGCAACCGTGTGCCACATGCGGCGCCCCGGCCCTCGCGCGCGGGCTACGCGGGCGGTTCGGGAGCCCAGCCGTCGGCGGTGCGCAGCAGGGTGATCGACCGCGTGGCGGTCCCGTCGGGGACCTCGAACACGGCGCGATCCTCGTCGGTCCCGGGGCGGTCGTCGACGAGCACGAGCACCGGGTCACGGCCGCTCAGCCCCGGGTGGCGCTCGGCGAACGCGGCGCGCGCGGCGGCCAGGAGCACCTCGCGGTCCCAGCCATGGTCGTCGGCGACGGCGTCGGCCAGGGCCCGGTCCGCGGAGCGCACCCGCTGGAGCAGGTCGTCCGCCGTCCGCGCACGGTGGCGCCGGTTCCACACATCCCCCGCGATCGCCAGGACGATCACGAGCAGGACGAGCACGGCGATGACGATGATCAGCCAGTCGGGCACGAGGGGAAGGCTACGGGACGGCCGATGCGGGCTAGAACGTCAGCTCGCGCGACTTCAGGTGGACACCGACCTTGCGCTTGACGCGCTGCAGGGCGTTGTCGACCGTCTTGCTGTCGCAGTCCAGGCGCTCGCCGACCTGCTCGTAGCTGTACCCGTCGAGGTACAGCGCCAGCACGCGCGACTCGAGCTCCGAGAGCGCGGAGGACAGGCAGGCCACGAGGGACTGCAGCTCCTCCGTGGAGATGACCTGGTTGACCGGGTTGTGCACGAGCGGCCCGGGGATGATCTCCTCGAGCGTGGGCTCGCCGTCCATGGCGCTCGCCGGCGTCGCCGAGAAGGAGACGTACTGGTTCAGCGGCGTGTGCTTGTTGCGGGTCGCCGTCTTGACCGCGGTGATGATCTGGCGCGTGATGCACAGCTCCGCGAAGTTGCGGAAGCTGGACTCGCGATCGGTGCGGTAGTCGCGCACCGCCTTGTAGAGCCCGATCAGGCCCTCCTGGATGAGATCGTCGCTGTCGCCGCCGGCGAGGAAGTACGACGAGGCCTTCAAGCGCACGAAGCCGTAGTAGCGGCGCACGATGCGGTCGTAGGCGGTCGGGTCGCCCTGCTTGGCCAGTGCGATGAGGTACCCATCATCGACCTGTACCTGACCGTGAGATTGTGTGGAGATACGTGCCACGAGCTGTCCTTTCTGCCGCAAATCGGCAGGTGAAGATGCTCAGTGGCGCACTCCTCCCCTGGCGCCAGCTGCGAATGAAGAACCCCTGAATCCGAAGTGTCTGAACCTCGACTTCAGGGTGATGTGGGAGCAACCTCCCACAGTTATGGAGCCCTGTCAAGGTGCGTTCTCGGCCCTGCAAGACACGCTGCACGGGCAGGATCGCCGCCGGCCTGGCTCACGGAGCCGAAAACCGGACCACGAGAACCCTCAACCCTCCCCTTGAGGGTCAGGCTGATGAGGTTTGCGGAGGTTGCGTCAGCGCGCGTCGGCGCGCTGGCGCAGAATGCCGTAGAGCAGCGCGGAGGCCGCGGCGCTCACGTTGAGCGAGTCGATGCGCCCCAGCAGCGGCAGGGCGACGAGCTGATCGCACGAGGCGGCGACGCGCTCGCGCAGGCCCCGGCCCTCGGCGCCCATCACCAGGACCACACCCCCGGTGTAGTCCGGGTCGTCGTACGGCACCGCGCCCTCGGTGGCGGCGGCGCCGTAGCACCAGCAGCCTGCCTGCTTGGCGTCGCCGAGGAAGTCCGACAGGTTGCGCACCCGGGCGATGGGCAGGTGCTCGACCGCGCCGGCGCTCGCCTTGCACACGGCTGGCGTGACCTCGGCCGAGCGCCGTTCGGGGATGACCACCCCGGTCGCCCCCACGCACTCCGCGGTCCGGCAGATCGCCCCGAGGTTCTGGGGGTCCTGCACCTCGTCGAGCGCCACGATGAGCGGCGCCTCGTGGGCCAGCAGCTCGGCCGCCCCGGCGTACGGGTAGGGCCCGACCCGGGCGCAGATCCCCTGGTGGCCGGTGCTGGAGCACCGCTCCTCGATCTCCTCGCCCCGGGCCAGCTCGACGGTGACCCCGGGCCCGGCCACGGCCAGCCAGGGCTCGTGGGAGGCGGGCTCGGTGGCCCAGATCCGGTGGACCTCCCGCCGACCGCGCAGCGCCTCGCGCACCGCGTTGCGCCCGTAGAGCACGGTCAGCCCGCCG
>CAZXNX010000134.1:0-4858 GCA_964642225.1 uncultured Solirubrobacteraceae bacterium
GGCCCGGAGCGCGCGGCCGCCCATCGCGCCCGCCCGCCGCTGGACGTGGCCGGCGCCGCGCTGCTGGGCCTGGGCCTGGCCGCGCTGCTGCTGGGGATCAGCGACGGCGTCTCGTGGGGATGGGGCTCGCCGCGGATCGTCGCGCTGTTCGGGGCCTCCGTCGCGCTGCTCGCCGTCTGGGTGGTGGTGGAGCTGCGCAGCGACCATCCCCTCATCGACGTGCGCCTGGTCTCCAAGCGCGCCGTGCTGGCCGCCAACCTCGCCGCGCTGCTCATGGGCTTCGGCCTCTACGTGGCGCTGTCGCTCATCAACCGGCTGGCCCAGACGCCCGAGACCGTCGCCTACGGCTTCGGCGCCTCGCTCTTCGTCACCGGCCTGCTGCTCGTGCCGCTGTCGATCGGCAGCGTCGTGTCGAGCCGCATCGCCGCAACGATGGGCCGCCGTTTCGGCCTGCGCGCGGTGCTGCCGATCGGCGCCACCGTCGTGGCCCTCACCGAGGTCCTGCTCGCCGTCCAGCGCGGCGACCTCGTCGACCTCGCCCTGGCCACCGCGCTGATGGGCATCGGCGTGGGCTGCACCTTCGCGGCCATGCCCACCCTCATCGTGGCCAGCGTGCCCCCGCAGGAGACCGGCAGCGCCACGAGCCTCAACCAGGTGATGCGGGCCGTCGGCGCCTCGCTGGGCAGCGCCCTGGCCGCCACCATCCTCACCGCCCACACGCCCGCGGGGCAGATCTACCCGGAGGCGCAGGGGTACACGGTCGCCTTCCTCGTGGCGGCGGGGGTGGCGCTCGTGGCCGTCGTCGTGGTGCTCGCGCTGCTGCCCTCCGGCGTGGGGCGCCAGCTGGGCACGTCCTCGATCTCCGACGACGAGCTCCAGGAGCTCATCGAGGAGGAGACCGCCTCGGTCGTCGGGCCCATCGCCGTCGAGGGCCCGCACGCCTTCACGCCGTCGGCGCGCTGAGCCGGTCCCCGCCGCCGGGCGGGAGATGGTTGACTTCGGCCGTGTCCTCCGAATCGCCCGACGCGCCCAAGCGGGCCCGTGACGCCGCCGCCACCCGCGCCGCGCTCCTGGCCGCCGCGCAGGGCCTGTTCGCCGAGCGCGGCTACGACCGGGCCACGCTGCGCGACGTGGGGGAGCGCGCCGGGGTCGACCCCGCGCTGATCGCCCGCTACTTCGGCGGCAAGGAGGGCCTCTACCTCGCCGTCTTCGCCAGCGAGCCGCCGCCCGACGCCGCCGGCGGCCCCGAGGCGGTGGCCGAGAACCTACTGCGGCGCTGGGACGACCACGGGCCGGGCCCGATGACGCAGGCGCTCACCCGCACCGAGCTGGACGAGGGGGTGCGCGAGCGGATGCAGGAGCGCCTGGAGGAGCGCCTCGTCGGGCCCATCACCGAGGAGCTGCGCGGCGCGGGCGTGCCGGACGCCCGGCTGCGGGCCGAGGTGCTCGTGGCGGCCCTCGTCGGGCTGGGCGTGGTGCGCTACGCCGGCGGCCTGAAGGAGCTGTCGGCCGCGCCGCGCGAGGAGGTGCTGGCCATCCTCGGGCCGGCCCTGCGCGCCTTGGTCGACGCGCAGGACTGACCGCGGGCGGGTCTAGTCGCGGGCCGGCTCGTACTTGCGCAGCTCGCGCCGCGCGATGACCATGCGGTGCACCTCGTCCGGGCCGTCGGCCAGGCGCAGGGTGCGGGCCGCGGCGTACATCTCGGCCAGCGGCGTGTCCTGGGAGACGCCGGCGCCGCCGAAGGCCTGGATGGCCCGGTCGATGACCTTGCAGGCCATGGTCGGGGCCACCACCTTGATGGCGGAGATCTCGTTGCGGGCGCCCTTGGTGCCCGCCTCGTCCAGCAGCCAGGCGGCGTGGCGGGTGAGCAGGCGGGCCTGGTCGATCTCGATGCGGCTGTCGGCGATCCACTCCTGCACGACGCCCTGCTCGGCGATCGGCTTGCCGAAGGCCACGCGCTCCTGCACGCGGGCGCACATCTCGGCCAGCGCGCGCTCGGCCATGCCGATGAGGCGCATGCAGTGGTGGATGCGGCCGGGCCCCAGCCGCGCCTGGCTCATCATGAACCCGCCGCCCTCCGGGCCCAGGAGGTTGGTGACCGGGACGCGCACGTCCTCGAACAGCACCTCGCTGTGCGTCTCGCGGTCGTCGTAGCCGAACACGAGCAGGTTGCGCACCACGGTCACGCCGGGCGTGTCGGTGGGCACCAGCACCATGCTCTGCTGGGCGTGGGTGCGGGCGGACGGGTCGGTCTTGCCCATGAGGATGGAGACCTTGCACCGCTCGCGTCCGGCGCCGGAGGACCACCACTTGCGGCCGTTGATGACGTACTCGTCGCCGTCGCGCTCGATCGACGTCTCGATGTTGGTCGCGTCGGAGGAGGCCACGGCCGGCTCGGTCATCGAGAAGCAGGAGCGGATCTCGCCCTCCAGCAGCGGCTTGAGCCACTGCTCCTGCTGCTCGGGGGTGCCGAACATCGCCAGCAGCTCCATGTTGCCCGTGTCGGGGGCCGAGCAGTTCAGCGCCTCGGGGGCCAGGTGCGGGCTGCGGCCGGTGATCTCGGCCAGCGGCGCGTACTCGGCGTTGGTGAGGCCCTCCGTCCACTCGGTCGCGTGGGGCAGGAACAGGTTCCACAGGCCGCGCCGGCGCGCCTCGACCTTGAGCTCCTCGACGATCGGCGGGTGGAAGACGGGGTCGCCGGACGCGCGCATCTGCTCGAGGTAGACGGCCTCGGCGGGGTAGACGCGCTCGTCCATGAAGGCCAGCAGCTCGTCCTGCAGGGCCTGGGCGCGGTCGGTCATCTGGAAGCTCATCGGGTGCCCTCCTGGGGCTCGGACTGCTGAAGCAGGGATTCCTGGAAGCGGCGCATCGCACCGATCCAGCGGTCGTGGTCGGCGGCCTTGGCCGCGACGTACTCACGGACCTCCTCGTGGGGGAGGACCAGGAACTTCTCGGAGGCCAGGCCGGCCACCACGACGTCGGCGACGTCCTCGGGCTCGAGGATCCGCAGGGCCTTGACCTGCTTGATGCCGATGTTGTCGTCGGCGCCCTCGCCGTAGACCATGTCGGTGCGCACGCCCTGGGGGCACAGGACCGAGACGCGCACGCCGCGGTCGCCGTAGGTGATCGACAGCCACTCGGCCAGGCCGACGGACGCGTGCTTGGTGGCGGCGTAGGCGGCGTCGCCCAGCGTGGTGAGCAGCCCGGCGGCGCTGGCCGTGACCAGCAGGTAGCCCTCGCCGCGGGCCAGCCAGCCGGGGAGCAGGACGCGGGCGGCGTGGACCTGGGACATGAGGTTGACGTCCCAGTTGGCCTGCCAGGCGGCGTCGTCGTCGTCGATGACCACGCCGCGGCCGATGCCGGCGTTGGAGCAGAAGAGGTCGACCGGGCCCTCGTTGGCCTCCACGTCAGCCACGAGCGCCGCGACCGAGTGCAGGTCGCCGGCGTCACAGGCGATGCCGCGGGCGGGCGGGCCGATCGCGGCCGCGGCGGCCTCGGCGCGGGGCCCGTCGAGGTCGGCGAGCACGACGCCGCGGGCGCCCTCGGCGACGAAGCGCCGGCCCAGGGCGGAGCCGATACCGCCGGCCCCTCCGGTGATGACGACGACCTTGTCCTGCACGTTCATAGTGACCCCAGACGTGGGTGGAACCCGTAGAGTACGCACAGTGTACCCATGAGGTACAGTTGATGTGTGGCCGATTCCCCGACCCGCTCGCTGGTGGCCCGTCATCCCTCGGTGGAGACCGTCCTCAACGGCGATCCCGCCCGTGACGGCCAGCGCGCCCGCCTGCTCGAGGCGATGTCGCAGGTCGTGGCCGAGAAGGGCTATGCGTCGACCACCGTGGCCGACGTGGTCCGTGCCGCCCGGGTCTCGCGCTCGACGTTCTACGACCTGTACGAGAGCAAGGAGCAGTGCTTCGTCGAGGCCTACCGGCACGGCACCGAGGTCATGTTCGACGGCGTGCGCGCCGCCGGCCGCGCCGCCCGCGCCGACGGCTGGAAGGCCGAGCTGCGCGCCTCCAACCTCGCCTACCTGGAGGGGTTGCGCGACGAGCCGCTGTTCGCGCGCACCTACCTCCTGGAGATCCACGTCGCCGGGTCCGAGGCGCTGGACGCCCGCAACGAGGCCGTCGTGCGCTACGCCGAGGGCTTCCGCCGGCTCGCCCGGCGCGCCTTCCCCGACCGTCCCGCGGCGCCCCGTGACGTCTTCCTCGTGCTCGCCGCCGGCTTCGACCAGCTCGCCGCCGGCTGGCTGCGCCTGGGCCGCGCCGAGCGGCTGCCCGAGCTGGAACCGACCTTCACCCGCTGTGCCATCGCGATCCTCTCCGCATCCGGCGAGGACGTCTGACCACCCACCCAGGAGGATCCCGTGGATCTCACTTTCTCCGAGAGCGAACTCGCCTTCCGCGACGAATTCCGCTCATGGCTGCAGGACAACGTGCCGGGCGACCCGCCCGAGGGCGAGGACGACGCCTATCGCTTCCGCCGCGACTGGCAGCGCAAGCTCTACGACGGCGGCTGGGCCGCCGTGCACTGGCCGCGCGAGTTCGGCGGCCGTGACGCCTCGCTGGTGGAGGCCGCGATCTTCAACGAGGAGCTGGCCCGCGCCCGCGCCCCGTTCCCCGCCAACGTCCTGGGCCTCCTGCTGGCGGGCCCGACGATCATGATCTGGGGCGACGAGGAGCAGAAGAACCGCTACCTCTCGCCGATCATGTCCGGCGAGGAGATCTGGTGCCAGGGCTTCTCCGAGCCCGAGGCCGGCTCGGACCTGGCCGCCCTGAAGACCCGCGCGGTCAAGGACGGCGACGAGTGGGTCGTCACCGGCCAGAAGGTGTGGACCTCCGGCGCCCAGTACTCC
>CAZXNX010000134.1:4868-6746 GCA_964642225.1 uncultured Solirubrobacteraceae bacterium
GTGCATGCTCGTGGCGCGCACCGACATGGACGCGCCCAAGCACAAGGGCCTGACCTACTTCATTCTCGACATGGAGCAGGAGGCGGTGCAGGTGCGCCCGCTGCGCCAGATCACCGGTGAGGCGGAGTTCAACGAGCTCTTCATCGAAGAGGCCCGGATCCCCGACGCCAACGTGCTCGGCGGCGTGGGCAACGGCTGGAAGGTCGCGCTGACCACGCTCATGAACGAGCGCGCCGGCCTGGCCTTCGGGCTGCAGGTCGGCCTCAAGGTCAAGCTCGACCAGCTCACCGAGGCGGCCACCGCGCGCGGCCTGCTCGACGACCCGATCGTGGCCGACAAGCTGGGGGACCTGCACGTGAAGTGCGAGATCCTGCGCCTGACCGCCTACCGCGGCCTGACGGCGACCATGAAGTACGGCCAGCCCGGGCCCGAGGGCTCGCTGACCAAGCTCATGTGGTCCTCGACCAACCAGCAGCTCATGCAGGCGGCCACCGACATCCTGGGGCCCGAGGCGCTGCTGACGGACTCGCCCTGGAGCTTCGATCTGCTGCGCTCGCGCGGCAACACGATCGAGGGCGGGACCACCGAGATCCTCAAGAACATCGTCGCCGAGCGCGTGCTCGGCCTGCCGCGGATGAAATAGGGAGACCTGAGATGAACTTCGACTTCGACGAAGACCAGTACGTCATCAAGCGGACGGCGAACGAGCTGCTGGCCAAGCGCTCCACCTTCGAGCGGGTGCGCGAGGCCGCCGAGGGCGGCGCCTACGACGAGACGCTGTGGGCCGAGCTGTCCGAGCTGGGCTGGCCCGGCATCGCCATCTCCGACGAGTACGGCGGCCTCGGCCTCGGGCTGGTCGAGCTGGTGATCCTCGCCGAGGAGCTCGGCTACGCGGTGGCCGGCTCCCCGTTCCTGTCCAACGCGCTGGGCGGCCTGCTCATCGACCACGGCGGCAGCGACGAGCAGCGCGCGCGCTGGCTGCCGGGGATCGCCGATGGCTCCGTGCGGGCCACGGTCGGCGTGGCCCGCGACGGCGTCGCCTCGCCGGTGCCGGACGCGCTGGACGCCGGCGTGATCGTGCTGCTGCAGGACGGCGGCGCCACGCTGGTGGAGCGCTCCGCGGCGCAGGTCGAGCCGGTGGAGTCCATCGACATCGGCCGGCGCTACGCGCGGGTCACCGCCACGGGCGGCGAGCCCCTCACCGGCGACGTCGCGGCCGGGCTGGACCGGGCCGAGGCGGTGCTCTCGGCCGAACTCGTCGGCGTGGCGCAGCGCGCGATGGAGATGTCGGTCGAGTACGCCAAGGACCGCAAGCAGTTCAACACCCCGATCGGCGCCTACCAGGCGGTCTCGCACGCCTGTGCGCAGATGCTGTTCGACACCGAGGGCGCGCGCTCGGCGACGTACTACGCCGCGTGGTCGGCGGACGCCTCGCCCGAGCAGCTCCCCGCGGCGGCGGCGATGGCCAAGGCCGCCGCGGCCGAGGCCTCCCGCGCCGTGGCCGGCGCGGCCATCCAGGTGCACGGCGGCATCGGCTTCACCTGGGAGGCCGACGTGCACTGGCTGTACAAGCGCGCCCAGGTCGACGCCACGCTCCTGGGCAGCGCCCGCACCCACCGCGCGACGGTCGCGCGCCTGGCGGCCGCCCAGGGCGCCCCCGCCTGACCCCACCCCCGCCGAGTGTCGCTTTGGAGGTCCATACGACCGGCAAGGTGACACTCGGCGGGCCGGGCAGGGCTCGTGGGAGGCGATGACCCGCACCAGCAGCGCGTCCAGGGTGGCGCGCTCCTTCGCGCTCAATACGGCGAAGAAGTCGTCGTCGGCCTCCAGGCGCGCCGCGCGCACGAGCAGCCGCCGTCCGGCGGCGGTCGCGCTGAC
>CAZXNX010000135.1:0-6702 GCA_964642225.1 uncultured Solirubrobacteraceae bacterium
GGACGAGGGTCGGGTTAAGCACCGCGAGCTGCTCCATGTTCGGCCCGCTGGGGTGACTCAGCGGCAGTCGCTTGATGCCGTTCAGGTACGTGGAGTAGAAGTCGCTCGTGCCGGGCATCACCCCGATCGCCTTGGGCTTGACCCGCAGCGCGGCCAGCGCGTTGGCGGTGAAGGGGGAGAGCGTGACGATCCGCTGGCTCGCGGCGGGGGCGGGCCCGGCCAGCACGAGGGAGGCGGCCACGGCGACAAGGAACGGGATGAGGAGGCGGGTGCGCATGGGGGAGGGTGCCGCTAGGACGCGGGGGAGAACGAGACGGAGAGCCAGCCGAACGGGGTGCCGGGCGGGTACTGGGCATCCGACCCGCCGGTGCCGCCACTGTCGAACAGCGGGGCGCCGTCCGTGGACATGGTCGCAGGCAGGCGCTCGAAGATGCGCAGTCCCGTGCCCGTGGGATCGTTCAGGCCCTGCGGACCCGGGTCCGCAGGGCACTGCGCCGCGACGGGGGAGCCGCCCAGGTCGAACACCGAGAGGCGCGTGGCGCCGCTGCGGACGCGCATCTGGGGCTGGCCGCCGCCGAGGTGGATCTCCGGGTTGGTCAGCGTGATGTCGATGCTGCGGTCGGGCCACACGTATTCAACGGTCCCGTCGTATTGCAGGGCCGCCTGCCCGGTGGCGGGGTCGAACCAGCCGCGGTGGAACTGGAAGTGGAAGTCACGCTGCAGCAGCGATCCGCAGGCGGCATTGGGCGCGTCGGCGGTGGCCCCGCCCCCCAGCCTCGCGCCGGACAAGCCGTTCGGCTCGCCGTTGATGTAGTTCGTCCACGAGTCCCGCGGGTGCCAGGTGATGCAGGCGGAGGAGATGTCGACGGCGCCGGAGGGCGGCGCCTGGTCCCAGCCCGCCTCGCTGCCGGCGGTGGTGGCGGGCGCCGTGGCCTGGCACACCTTGGGCACGACCGGGGTCGTGGTGGTGGTCGTCTCGCCCGGGGTGGTGGTCGTGGTGGTGGTCGTCGTCGTGCTGGTGCCCTTCGCGGCGCTGAGGGCCAGCGTCCCGAACGTCCCCGTGGGGGTGCGCCGCAGGCGCAGGGTGCTCTTCAGCAGCTTGCCCGCCCGCGGGGTGAGCTTCACCGACGTGGCGGTGAAGGCGGCGGTGCTGAGGAAGCGGTCGAGCGTGAGCGCCTTGGACGCCACCTTCCCGGTGAGGACGGCGAACTGGGCGCCCTTCGTGCGGGCCAGGACCTGGACCGTCCGGTCCTTGGCCACCATCACCCGCAGGCCGGTGAGGCTGAGCGTGCGCTTGCCGGAGCGGAAGGAGAGCGTGCCGTTCAGCCCGACCGCCGCCGTGGCGCCGACCACCGAGACCGAGACGGGCATCGTCACCGTGCTGCGCTTGATCGTCGCCTTGCGCGACGCGCCGACGGTCACGCGGGCCTTGCGCAGGGAGGTCGCGGCGGAGCCCTTGATGGTCAGCGTCGCGCGCGGCGCGGTGGCCGTCTCGGAGGCCGCCGATGCGGTGCGCGTGAGCGCCAGCACCGCGGCGGCGGCGAGGAGGAGGGCGAGCAGCGAAGCGGCGAGGAAGACGACGCGGCCGCGGCCGGTCGAGGGGAGATCTGGCTGGACCACGTTAGGTCAGCCTAACAGGTGGAAGGCCGCATACGCCGCACCACGACAGGCATCGTGGCACTCTGTGGGGCACAGCGGGACGCGTCTGGCCGCTTCCGTGTTAGGTTTCCCTAACTTCAAGTCCCACTCCACGGGTCGGTTTTCCGATCCGCCGGTCCAGCTCATTTTCTCCAAGGACACCACCCACATGCCCCGCACCCCCGCGCCCGCCCGGCGGCGCACTCCGCTGGCGCTGCTGCTCGCGCTTGTCATCCTGCCGCTCGCCTTCGTCGCGGCGCCCGCCCAGGCCGACACCGCATCGGTCGTCTCCGGCAACCTGAACTGGTCCACGGTGAAGGTCTACGGCCCGACCCCAGGGGTCGACCGGACCTTCGTCGGCTTCGAGGCGCGCGACACGCAGCCCGGCCACCAGAACATGACGTTCTCGCCCAGCGGCGCGATGTGGGGGACCACCATCACCCCCGCGACGGCGCAGAACACGCCGGTCTCCTGGAACTTCCCCGTCGCCGCCGGCGCCTACGACGCCACCACGCGCGTGGGCACCGTCGCGTCGGTCGGCCGCCTGCAGGGCGTGTCCACCAACATCGCCGCGAACATCGGCTTCGACTACACGCTGTCGATCGACAACCCGGTCGTCGTCTTCGACGGCACGAACACCGCCCGCCTGTACGCCAACGGCACCCGGTCCACCGGGACGCTCGGCGGCCAGGTCGCCTACGACCGCTCCGCGGCGCTGTTCACGCTGAACCTCGCGGCCGCCACGCAGACGCAGAACGCGGACGGCACCATCACGATCGCCAACATGGCGCCCACCGTCGTCACCGACGTCTACGGCGGGTTCGCCCCCGGCAGCGGCCCCGACCGCACGCCGAACACCTTCGGCAGCTTCAGCCTCACCTTCGCGACCGTCCCGGGCTCGGTGGGCCCCAAGGGTGACACCGGGGCCACGGGCGCCACGGGCGCGACCGGGGCCACCGGGGCGACGGGCGCCGCCGGCAAGCCGGGCGCCTCGTCCCGTCGCGTCATCGCCCGCCTGCGCACCGCGCCGTACACCGGCACCAAGGTCCGCAAGGTGAGCCTGCTGCGCGGGCGCACCGTGCTGGGCAAGGGCACCGTCCGGGGCCGCACGCTCAACGTCGTGCTGAACAAGGGCGCCCACGTGCCCTCGGGCCGCTACGCCCTGCGCGTGATCGGGTCGGGCACCGCCAAGCCGGTGCGCATCGGCTGATGCCCTTCCCGACCGAGCACGTGGCGCCGCCCGAGGCGCTCGCCACGCCCGAGCCGATCGGCGACGTCCCGGCCGTTCCCACCCGCAGCGCCGCCGAGGAGGCGCGCACGCTGGTGGCGAACGGCGAGGTGGCGGGCCTGTCGACGCTCAGCGACGGCGGCCACCCCTGGGGCTCCCTGGTCACGTACGGCGTGCTGGAGAGCGGTGCGCCCGTCGTGCTCGTCTCCACGCTGGCCGAGCACGGGCGCAACCTGGTCGGGGACCCGCGCGCGAGCATCGTGGTGGCCGCGACGCTGCTCCCCGGGCAGGACCCGCTCGACAGCGGCCGTGTGACCCTCGCCGGCCGGATGCGCGAGCCGGCCGACGGCGCCGAGCACGCCGAGGCGAGCGGGGCGATGAAGGTCTCGTCGCCGGCGGCCGCGCTCTACGGCACCTTCGGGGACTTCACGCTGTGGGTGCTCGACATCGAGCGCGTGCGCTGGGTCGGCGGCTACGGGCGCATGGACTCCGTGACGCCCGAGGCCTATGCCGCCGCCGCGCCGGATCCGGTCGGCCCGTCGGCCGCCTACGCCGTGAGCCACCTCAACGCCGACCACGCAGGCGCGCTGCTGGACATGGCCCGGGCGCTGGCCGGCTTCCCCGACGCGACCGCGGCCGTGTGCTCGCGCGCGGACCGCTTCGGCCTGGACCTCGTCATGCAGACGCCGCGCGGCACCGCCTACGGCCGCGTCGGCTTCGCCACGCCGTGCACGGAGCCGGACGGCCTGCGCGCCGCGACGGTCGAGCTGACCCGCCGCGCCCGCGCCTGACCGACGCCGGCGCCGGCCCGGCGTCCTACCAGTGGACGCCCTTCATGAGGTTGGCCATCGCGATCTGCTCGACCGACGCCTTCTCCTGGCCGTCCTTCTCGCCCTCGGCGGCCGAGGAGTCGGGGAAGACCTTGTAGGCCAGGTGCAGGATCTGGTCGACGGCCTTGGGAGCCAGGGCGTAGGCGACCTGGCCGAACGTGCCGATCCCCGTGTTGAGCTCCTTGGGCTTGGAGCGCATCGCCTCGCAGATGAGGTCGGCCGCCTCGTCGGGGCTGATCGTCGGGAACGAGTCGTAGATCTTCGTCGGCGCGATCATCGGCGTGCGCACGAGCTGCATGTGGATGGTGGTGAAGGTGACGCCGTCGCCGATCACCTCCGAGGAGCACACGCGGGTGAACGCGTCGAGCGCCGCCTTGGAGGCGACGTAGGCGCTGAAGCGCGGCGGGCTCGTCTGGACCCCGATCGAGGAGACGTTGACGATGTGGCCGAAGCCCCGCTCCTTCATGTGCGGCAGCAGCCCCATGATCATCCGGATCGTGCCGAAGTAGTTGAGCTGCATCGTGCGCTCGTAGTCGTGGAAGCGGTCGTAGCTCAGCGCCACCGAGCGGCGGATCGAGCGGCCCGCGTTGTTGACGAGCATGTCGATCTGGGCGTGCTCGGCCAGCATCGCGGCGACGACCTTGTCGATCGACTCCATGTCGGAGAGGTCGGCCGAGTAGACGTAGGCGATGCCGCCCTCGGCCTCGATCTCCGCCTTGACCTCCTCGAGCTTCTCCACGCCGCGGGCCACCAGCAGCGGCACGCCGCCGGCGCGGGCGACCTTCAGCGCGGTGGAGCGGCCGATGCCGGATGAGGCGCCGGTGATGATCACGGTGCGCCCGTTGATCGCGTTCTCGAACGAGCGGTCCTTGTAGAGGTCCGGGTCGAGCGTGCGCTCCCAGTAGTCCCACAGCTTCTCGGAGTACGTGTCCAGCGGCGGGACCGAGATGTCGGTGTTCTCGAGCGCGCGCTCGGAGTCGCGGGTGTCGAACTGGCAGTCGAAGGCCGCGTTCTCCAGCACCGAGTCCGGGATGCCGTAGTCGGCCAGCAGCGCCCGGCGGATGTCCTTGGCCTGAGGCAGCTTCATCAGCATCGACAGCGTGCCCTTGGGCAGCGCGTCGGTGAGGCGGCGGTCGATGCGGATCGCCAGCTGCGGCGCGTGGCCGGCGCGGGCGAACTCGTTGATCACGGCGCCGACCCGCTGGGAGTCGGGGTTGGCCAGGTGGAACGTGCGGCCGTCCAGCCCGTCCTCGTGTCCGATGTGGTCCAGCGCGTCGGCGACGTAGTCGACCGGCACGATGTTCGTGCGGCCCAGCTCCGGGCCGATGAGGGGGAACCAGGGCGGCAGCGTGTCGCGCAGCTTCTGGATCACCTTGAAGAAGTAGTACGGGCCGTCGACCTTGTCCATCTCGCCGGTGCGCGAGTCGCCGACGACGACCGCGGGGCGGTAGACGCGCAGCGGGACGGTGGCGTGGTCGCGCGCGATGCGCTCGGACTCGAACTTCGTGCGGTGGTAGGGCGAGGGGAGCTTCTGGCCCTCGTCGAACATGTCCTCGCGGAAGAAGCCCTTGTAGGAGCCGGCGACGGCGATCGAGGAGACGTGGTGCAGGTGACCGGCCTGCAGCGCGTTGGCCAGTGCGACCGCGTGGCGGGTGCCGTCGACGTTGAACGACTCGTTCGTGGCGGCGTCCGCGCTCATGTCGTAGATCGCGGCGAGGTGGAAGAAGTGGTCGATGCCGCCCTGGTGCTCGGCGATCCAGGCGTCGTCGACGCCGAGGTTCGGCTCGACGAGGTCGCCCACGACGGGGTGGATCCGGTCCTGCGCTCCGCGGTCGGCGATCTGGTCCTGGAGGCGCTCCAGCGAGCCCTCGCGCACTAGCACGTAGATGTCGCCGTCGCGCTCCAGCAGCCGGTCGACGAGTCGTCGTCCGATGAATCCGGTCGCTCCGGTGACGAAATAGCTCATGCGTTGCTCCACCCTCTCCGTGAATCCCCTAGAGCGGCGATCCTACCCACGCGGCTCGGGCGCGGACGGAATTCCGCTGCCACTGCCGCCCCGGCCGGCGCCGCCGGCGAACTTCGCGGCCCCCGCGATGGCCACCGCGAAGGTCTCCGGGCCGGACGTCGCCTCGTAGGCCAGGCCCTCGGCCAGCGGCAGCCCCTGCGCGGCCAGTGTGGCGCGGCGGTCGGCCAGCATCGTCTCCTGGGGGAACGTCGCCAGCGTCTCGGCGTACTCCAGCGCGCGCTCCAGGTGGCGGCCCTCCTCGACGACCTCGGTGAGCAGGCCGAAGCTGTGGGCTTCGGCGCTGTCGATGATGCGGCCGGTGAGCGTGAGGTCCAGGGCGCGGCCGAGCCCGACGATGCGCGGCAGGCGCTGGGTGCCGCCGTCGATCAGCGGGACGCCCCAGCGGCGCTCGGGGAAGCCGAAGTGCGAGGAGGCGGTGGCGATGCGCAGGTCGCACCACAGCGCCAGCTCCAGGCCGCCGGCCAGGCACCAGCCGCCGATCGCCGCGATGGTCGGCTTGGCCGGCGTGACGCGGGTGAAGCCCATCGGCCCCTCGGGGGCGGCCAGGCGCGGGGCGAAGGTGGCGATCGCGGTCAGGTCGGCGCCCGCGCAGAAGCTCGGGTGCTCGGGGTGGTAGCCGCCGGTGAGGATGAGGACGCGGGCGTCGTCGTCGGCGGCGAACGCCTCGTACTCCTCGAACAGCCGGTCGGCGGTGGGGCCGTCGACGGCGTTGCGCCGGGCGGGCCGGTCGATGGTGAGCACGGCGGCGGCGCCGATGCGCTCGTAGCGGACCTCGTCGATGTCGTCGGGCATGGGCGCAGCCTACGCGCCCCGCCTCACCGGTCGGGCTGGATCCGCACCGTGTTGAGGAAGGTGGCGAGCATCTCGTAGTGGCCCACGAGCATGAGCAGCTCGATGGTCAGGCGCTCGTCCAGGTGGGCCCGCAGCGCCGCCCACCGCTCGTCGGTGAGGTCGCCGGTCGCGTGCAGATCGTCCACCGC
>CAZXNX010000136.1:0-6696 GCA_964642225.1 uncultured Solirubrobacteraceae bacterium
CGCCCGGCGCTCACCGGCGCGCTGCCCGCCGACGGCCTCCTCGTGGACCTGCGCTCCCAGACGTACGCGGCGGCGTGGCGCCCGGCCCGCGGCACCGTGGTCCAGGTGCGCGCCTTCGTGGAGCGCGGCGCCCGGCGCACGGTCGTGAGCCACATGGCCAAGGCCACCCGCGGCGACGTGGCCCGGATCCTCGTGCGCTCGCGCGCCACCCCGCGGGACCCCGCCGCCGTCGCCGCGCTCGTGGAGCGGGCCGGTCACCGGGTCGAGCTGGTGGACGGCGTCGCCGGGCGCGCGCCCTGGTCGCTCGACGTGATCGCCGCCGCGTGAGCGACAGGGGGTCACTAGCCTGCGCGGCCATGAGGCCCGGGCGACATGGCTGACCTGGCGGCGCGCCTGCGTCCCGGCCGGCGGCTGCCGTGGGCGATCGGGGTCGGCGTCCTGGCCCTGCTCGTGCGCCTGCCGCTGCTGGGGGACGGCACCGGCTGGGTCGACACCCCCCTCTACGAGCGGCTGGCCGCCTCGCTGCTGCGGGGCGACGGCTTCTCCTCCGGCGGCCACGTGTTCGGCGACAACTACCGCACGCCCGGATACCCGATCCTGCTCGCCGGCTTCCGGCTGCTGCCGGGCCAGACGGCGGCCGCCGCCGGCACGATGCAGCACCTCCTCGGCGCCGCCTTCGCCGTCGCCGTGCTGCTGGTGGCGTGGCGGTTCTTCGGCCGCGTCACCGGCGTGGTGGCGGGCGTCCTGCTGGCCATCGCGCCGCTGCAGCTGTTCGTCGAGCACGCGATCCTGCCCGACCTGGCCTTCGGCGTCGTCGCCGGGATCCTCGTCGCGCTGGTGGCCGAGGCCGCCGCCCGCGACCGGGCGCCCGCCGGGCTCCTCATCGGCGCCGGGCTCGTCGCCGCGGTGGCCACCTACATCAAGCCCAACGGCCTCATCCTCGTGGCGCTCGTCCCCGCGGTGTTCCTGCTCGCCCGCCTGGGCTGGCGGCCGGGGCTGCGCGCCACCGGCATCTTCGCGGCCACCGCGGTGGTGGCGGTGACCCCGTGGGTCGTGCGCAACTGGGTGCGCGACGACACGCCGCTGCTCACCACGCAGGGCGGCGCCGCCCTGTGGGTGGTGGCCTTCGACGCCGACCGGATGCCCTTCCCGGCGGTCACCGGGAAGGAGCTGGTGGCGGTGCGGGCGGCCGAGCGGGCGCGGGCCTTCAAGCTCGCCCAGGGCCTGACGCCCCTCACCTATGCGCAGGTCTTCTCCGCCCTGCGCAACGGGGGCGACACGGCCGCCGAAGCGACCGGCACGATGACGGCGGTGGCGCTGCAGGCGATCAGGGCCCATCCGGGGACCTACCTGGACGGCGCACGCCACGTGCTCAACATGGAGTGGACCCGGACCGGCGACGCCGACTGGGCCACGGTGCGGCTGGACCAGTCGCTGCGGCGCACCGGCGCCGGCGTGCCCGGCTCGGTCCGGGTGGTGAGCGACGTGGGGGACGTCGTCTTCGCCGTCTGGTGGATCCTCACCCTGGGCGGCGCCACCGCGCTGGCGCTCCTGTTCGCGCGGGAGCGGCGGGTGCGGGCGGGCGGGGCGACGCTCGTCGCGGCGTGGTTCCTGCTCTCGGTCGGCACCGCGCTGACCAACACGTTCGACCTGCGCTACGTCGCGCAGGTCGCCCCGCTGGCCTGGATCGGCGGCACCGCCGGGACGGCGCTGCTCGTGCGTCGCGGCATGGCGGAGCTGCGCGCCCGCCGCGAGCGGCAGGTCAGTCCGGCAGCGTGATGCGCAGGACGGTGGCGCCGTCCTGCCCGGCCCGCAGGGTCGGGTCCTCGGCGTCGGCCGGCACGAGCGCCAGCTCGCCCAGCACCACGGGGAGTCCGCCGGCCGCGACGGCCCCCTGCAGCAGGGCGACGATCGCGCACTCCCCCGGCTCGGTGGCCCGCCGCGCGGCGCCGGCGGCAAGCTCCCAGCGCTGCACGGTGAACACGTCCGCCCGCACGAGGTCCTCGCCGTCGGGCACCACGAGGCCGGGCTCTACGTCGTCCCAGGCGATCGAGGCCAGCGACGCGTCGACGTGCAGCTCGCGGGGCCGGCCGTCGAGGCCCGGGCGGTCGAAGTCGTAGACCCGGTAGGTCGTGTCGGAGTTCTGCTGCACCTCGACGATCACGTTCCCCGCGCCGATCGCGTGCACCCGCCCGCTGGGCAGGAACATGACGTCCCCGGCCGCGCTGTCGATGCGCTCCAGCAGCGCCGAGACGTCCTGCCCGCCGCGCAGCGCCGCCTCGAACGACTCCCGCGTGACGCCCGGCCGCAGCCCGGCGTAGAGGTGCGCGCCGGGGGAGGCGGCGAGGATCACCCACATCTCGGTCTTCGGCTCGCCCCCGAGCTGCGGGGCAATCGCCGCGGGCGGATGGACCTGCACGGACAGCGTGTCCTCGCAGTCCAGCACCTTGATGAGGAGGGGGAACCGCTCGCCGGCGCGCCCGGCGCGGGCCCCGAAGACGGCGGTGCGGTCGGGCCCGGCCCACAGCTCGTGCAGCGTCGCCCCGGCGCGGGCCCCGGTGGCCACCACGCTCTGCGCCTCGGGCCGGTCGACGACCTCCCACGCCTCGCCGATCACCGCGTCCGGGGGCAGCGGCCGGCCCAGCACCGTCTCCAGGCGCCGGCCGCCCCAGACGCGCTCCATGTACAGGGGCACAAAGGTCAGGATGTCGCTCACGGCGCCGATCCTGCCAGGCGCGTCAGTCGTCCTCGACCGCCGCGCGGTCGGCCATCACCGCGGCGTGCAGCTCCTGCGCGTCGGGCGAGTCGAGCACGATGTGCTCCAGCTCCACGTTCTCGGCCTGGATGCGCTGCAGCCGCAGCCGGTCGTGGCCGTCGGGCCCGAAGGGCATGAGGCCGGCGAGGAAGAACCCGCGGTCGTGCAGCACGTCCAGGGCCTCGTCGAGGGCGGCCCCGTCGAGGGCGTGCAGGTCCAGGTCGACGAAGACGACGTCCTCGTGGCGGCGGTTCATCTCCCGGATGTGGTGCACGAGCGTGCGCCCGGCGCCCGGGCCCCAGTGCCGCACGAGCACGACGCCGGTGGCGCGCCCCGGGTCGTCGTGGGAGGTGATGAGCGCGTCGCCGCCCGTGGCCTGCCCGGCCGCCTCGACCTCCAGGGACAGCCGTGCGTAGGCCGCCCGCAGCGGGCCGGCGTACCGGTCGGGCAGGGTCACCGCGCGGGATCCCGTCGCGCCGAGCGGGTGGTAGGTCACGAGCGTGGCGCTGCGCCGGGCCACCTGCGTCTCGGGCTCGCCCAGCCCGCGCATCGACATCTTGGCCGGGACGGCGCCCAGGAGCAGGGCCGTCTCGCGGTAGCCGCGGTCGCGCTCGGCCCGCTGGCTGTAGGGGTGCACGGTGACGGCCCGGCCGAAGATCGCGTCGAGCCCCAGCGCCTGCGCGCGCTCGACGGTGCGGGCGAACAGCCGCCCGAAGATCCCCAGGCCGCGGTAGGCGGGGTGCACCACCGCCACGCCCGTCTCGCCCGCCGTCTCCTCGTCCTGCCGCAGCAGGGCGTGGTGGCCGACGATCTCGCCCTCGTGCACGGCGACGGTGGAGAGCACCCGCCCCTGCTCCACCTGCTCGCTGAACCAGTCGGGGCGGTAGAAGTCGGGGTGGCCGTAGCTCAGGCCGTAGTTGGCGTAGAGCAGGCGCGAGACGGCCGGGATCTCCTCGTCCTGCACGGTGCGGATCGCGATCTCGTCCGCGGCGGCGTGGGCGTGCGCCGGCGCGACCGCCCCCGGCACGCCGAAGGCCCGCGCGGAGGGGTCGGCGGCGTGGACCTCGGGCGCCCGCAGCAGGGCGGTGAGCAGCTTGCCCTCGCTGCCGAGGTTGACGAGCCGCAGGTCGTCGGCCAGCGCGGCGACGGCGGCCAGGGCGGCCGGGGCGGGGTGGCCGCCGGCGCCGAAGCTGCGGATCGGCTCGCCCCAGTCCTGCAGGGTCACGCGCACCGCGCCCTGCTCGGCCTCCAGGATCACCTCGACCTCCCCGTCCAGCGGGGCGGGGTAGGCCTCGGCGAACACGAAGGCGAGCAGCTCGCCGACCACGGTCCGCAGCGTCCCGGCGGCCTGGCCCGGCAGCTCGACCGCGTCGGCGAACCGGTCGACCACGGCGGCGGCGATCGGGAGGGACCGGTCGTCGCTGGGGACGGTGAGGCGCACGCGACTCGGCACGGCCGCAGTCTACGTCTGTGCCCACCCGCACAGAAACGGAGTGGACGATCCGTTTTGCTGTGATGAAACGGAAGACGTATTCCACTTACGGGGACACACCATGACCGCACCCACCGCCGTCGCCGAACCGCCGGCGCCCATCACCATCACGCCGCCGCCCGTCCAGGAGCAGCCGCCCGCCACCGGGCCGCGCGGCCACGCCACCAACCGCTGGCTCGTCCTCGTGCTCGTGTGCGCGGCCCAGTTCATGGTCGTCCTCGACGCGACGATCGTGAACGTCGCGCTGCCCGCGATCCAGACGGACCTGGGCTTCGACACCGCCAACCTGCAGTGGGTCATCAACGGCTACACGCTGCTGTTCGGCGGCTTCCTCCTGCTCGGCGGCCGCGCGGCCGACCTCTTCGGGCGCAAGAAGCTCTTCCTCATCGGCATCAGCCTGTTCACCACGTCGTCGCTGCTCGTCGGCCTCTCCAGCAGCCAGGAGACCCTGATCCTCTTCCGCGCCCTGCAGGGCCTCGGCGCAGCACTCGTCTCGCCGGCGGCGCTGTCGATCATCACGACGACCTTCGCCGAGGGCGCCGAGCGCACCAAGGCGCTGGCGGCCTGGGGCGCCCTCGCGGCCAGCGGCAGCGCCTTCGGCCTGCTCCTCGGCGGCGTGCTCACCGAGGCGTTCTCGTGGCCGTTCATCTTCTTCGTGAACATCCCGATCGGCATCGCCACGCTCGTGCTGTCCTTCCGCCTGGTCCCGGAGTCGCGCGTGGAGGGCACCGACCGCAGCTTCGACATCTTCGGGGCGCTGACCGTCACCTCGGGCCTCATCGCCCTCGTCTACGCGATCGTCAAGGCCTCCTCCGACGGCTGGGGCTCGGCCACCACGCTCGGCTTCGCCGGGCTGGCCGCCGTGCTCTTCGTCGCCTTCGTCCTCATCGAGCGGCGCCACCCGGCCCCGCTCGTGCGCCTGAGCATCTTCCGCCTGCGCAGTCTCGCGGTGGCCAACGCGGCGATGCTCTTCGTGGTCAGCGGCATGTTCGCCATGTTCTTCTTCACCACGCTCTACGTGCAGCAGATCCTCGGCTACTCGCCGCTGGAGGCCGGCCTGGCCTTCCTGCCCGTCACCGCCGGCATCATCGGCGGCTCGGTCCTGGCCCAGACGTTCATCGGGCGGGTCGGCGTCAAGCCCGTCGTCGTCACCGGCACCGTGCTGGCCGCGACCGGCCTGGCCCTGCTCACCCGCACCACCGCCCAGGGCGACTACGTCGGCCAGGTGCTCCCGGCGCTGCTGTTCCTCTCGCTGGGGATGGGGCTGACCTTCGTGCCGCTGACGCTCATCGCCACCACCAACGTGGACAAGGACGACGCCGGCCTGGCCTCGGGCCTGTTCAACACCAGCCAGCAGGTCGGCGGCGCGCTCGGCCTGGCCGTGCTCTCCACCCTCGCGGCGAGCAAGGCGACCGACATCCTCGGCGCGCTGGGCACCGCTCCGAACAAGCTGCAGCAGGCCGAGGCACTCGTCTCGGGCTACCACGTGGCCTACTGGGTCGGCGCCGGCCTGATGATCGTCGGGGCGCTCCTCATCACCCTGCTCATCCGGCCCAAGGACCTGTCCCACATCGACGACGTGGATCTCGCCGAAGCGGCCGCGGGCGCGTGAGTAGGCTGGCGCCCATGAGCACCGCCCCGTCCGCCGAACGCCCGCTGCGCGCCGACGCCCGCCGCAACCGCGAGCGGGTGCTGGCGGTCGCGGCGCAGATGTTCGCCGAGCAGGGCCACGAGGTCGGCGTCGCGGAGATCGCCCGCGGCGCCGGGGTGGGCAGCGCCACGCTGTTCCGTCACTTCCCGACGAAGGAGGCGCTCATCGCCGCGGTCGTCGAGCAGCGGCTCGGCGAGGTCGAGGCGCTGCTCACATCGGCCCGGGAGACCGAGGATCCGGGCGAGGCGTTCCGCACGCTGATGCTCGACGTCGTGCGCGTGCAGGTGCAGGACCGCGCGCTGGTGGAGGCCCTCATCGACGTCGTGCACGCGTCCTCGCCGCGCATCGAGGAGCACATCGAGCGCGTCACCGAGGGCGTGGGGGCCGTCCTGGGCCGCGCCCAGGAGGCCGGCCTCGTCCGCGACGACGTGGTGGCCGGCGACATCATGGCCCTGGCCTCCGGCATCGCCAGCGCCCACTGCCCCGACCTGCAGCGCCCCGACCTCGTCGAGCGCTACCTCGGCATCGTGCTCGACGGCCTCGGGCCGCAGGGCGCCTCGCCGCTGCACCCGGACCCCGCGACGTTCGACGACCTCGCCGCCGCGCGCCTGCGCTGCGGCGGCTGAGCGGCCGCCCGCGGCTCAGCCCGCGAGGTCGGCCAGCGCCTCGCCGAACACCGCCGTGTGGCGGTCGACGTCGTCGGCGGTGGTCACCGGGGAGATCAGCGCCATGTTGTGGAACGGCGTGATGAGCACGCCCCGGTTCAGCGCGTGCAGATGCAGGTAGCGCTCCAGCTCG
>CAZXNX010000137.1:0-6676 GCA_964642225.1 uncultured Solirubrobacteraceae bacterium
GCCCAGCAGCGCGGCCGCCAGCAGGAGGGTTGCGAGCATGGGCCCACCGTAGGGCGCGGGGCGGGCCCGCACCGTCCGAACTTCGTCCCGACTTCAGCGCGGCGGGGGCGGCGGCAGCAGCGTGCCCAGCTGTGGCCAGGGGGAGTAGGCGGCCACCACCCGGGGGTCGATCACCGAGAGCGCCGACTCGCGCAGCAGCGCGGTGTCGGGGCTGGCGGCGAACTCCTCCCACGACTCGCGGCTGGGGAACGCGACCATCACGCACAGCCGCGGGCTCTCGGGGTCGTCCCCGACGAGCCGCCCGGCGAACAGGGGATCGGCGCCCAGCCCGTTGAAGGCCGCCTCCGCGGCCCGCATCCCCTGCCAGAAGATGCTGTCGGGCTGCGACTCCACGTCGTCGTCGACGGGGTTGAAGAGGAAGGTGGCCAGCACGCCTCCCTCTTCGAGCACCGCCAGGAGCGCGGACCCCTGGTCACGGGAGTCGACGCTCCACAGCTGCGGGCGGTCCTTCAGGCCCTTGCCGCTCGCCTTGCCCGCCTTCTTCATCGGCGGCGGCGGCGGGACCTCGCTGAGCTGGGCCCGCAGCGGCTCGGAGACGAGGATCTGGCCGCCCTTGGCCTGGTCGACCATGCGCGAGGCGAGGTTGACGTCGTTGCCGTAGAGGTCGTCGCGCCGCCGCAGCGGCGTGCCCCAGTGCAGGGCGATCTTCGCGGCGGCAATGGGCGCTTCGGGGTCCATCTGGGCGCGGGCGGTCAGCGCCCGCTGCACCCCGACCGCGCAGCGCAGCGCGCCGTCGGCCGAGCCGAAGCTCGCCACGATGCCGTCGCCGATGCGCTTGATGACCCGGCCCTGGGCGCCGGCGATGAGCTGCTCGGCGATCTCCAGGAGCGAGTCGGCGAGCTGCAGCCCGGCGCGGTCGCCGTGGACCGCGGTGTACTCGGTGTAGCCCTCGACGTCGAAGAACGCGATGGCCAGCGGCTCGTCGGGCACCGGGGTGGTGGGGGAGTCCGACACGGCCCCGGATGGTACGCGCCCGGGGTCCGCCGACACTCTTACGCGACTCCTGCACGCGTCACAGGGATCCCTTAGTGCGCGGCCGCACCATGGACGACAAGGGCAATCCCGCCCGCCTCACCCCAGGAGAACCACCATGTCCATGTCCCAGCGCACCCGCAAGATCACCGCGGTCCTCGCCACCGCCGTCATCGTCCCCGCCGCCGCGATCGGCGTCACCAGCGCCACCGCCAAGTCGAGCTCCTCCGCGGGCAGCTCCTCCTCCGCGGCCGGCCACCACCGCGGCGGTCCTCACGGCCCCGACCTCTCCAAGCTCGCCACCAAGCTCGGCGTCACCCAGGCGCAGCTGAAGGCCGCGCTGGACGCGATCCGCCCGACCGACAAGCCCGCGAAGCAGGACCGGGGCGCGGGCCTGGCCGCCGACATCGCCGCGGCGCTCGGCGTCAGCGTCGACAAGGTCACGCCGATCCTCGACGCCTCCAAGCCGGCCAAGCCCGCCACGCGCCCCGCCCCGGGGACGAAGCCGGACGCCTCGGGCCTGGTGACCGCGCTGAGCACCGGCCTGAGCATCGACAAGGCGACCGTGCAGACGGCGCTGGACAAGCTGCAGGCCGCCCACGAGGCCGACCACACCGCCCGTGACACGGCGATGGCCGCCGCGCTGGCCAAGCAGCTGAACCTCGACACCGCCACCGTGCAGGCCGCGCTGACCGCGCTCAAGCCCGCCGGCCGCTAGCCGCATCGCGGCGGCGTACGCGCCGCACCACCCACCGACGGCGCATCGGCGCCCGCGCTCACCGCGCGGGCGCCGGTGTGCGCGGATAGGCTCGCGTGCGCCGCCGATGCCCGAGACCTTCACCGATCAGCCCCTCCTGACCGGCCGCTTCGACGCGGCCCTGCGGTACGCCGCCGATCACCATCGCCGCCAGCTGCGCAAGGAGACGGACATCCCGTACTTCGCGCACCTGATGGCCGTCACGGCCATCGTCCTGGACCTGGGCGGCACCGAGGACGAGGCGATCGCCGCGCTGCTCCACGACGTGGTCGAGGACGGTGGCGGCCCGGCGGCCCTCGCCGTCATCGAGGAGGAGTTCGGCCCCGACGTGGCGCGCTGGGTCCTGCAGAGCTCCGACAGCGACGGCGTGCCCAAGCCGCCGTGGCGCGAGCGCAAGCAGGCCTACCTCGACGCGATGGGCACCAAGGACGACAGCGCCCTGCTCGTCGGCCTGGCCGACAAGTACCACAACGCCCGCTCGATCCTGGCCGACCACCGCGCCGACGGCGACGCGGTGTGGTCGCGCTTCTCGGCCGGGGACGGCGACGAGGTGCGCTGGTACTACCGGGCGCTGGTGGACGCGTTCACCGCCCAGCGCGACCGTCTCTCGCCGCGTGCGCAGGCGCTTCTGGAGCAGCTGCGCGTGACCGTCGCGGAGATCGACCGGCTCGCCTCCGCCTGATCGTGGCGCATGCGCCTGCGAGGCGCTAGGTTCCCTGGCGCCGTCGTGCCCTCGACCCCGGGAACCGTGTGATGCGCAAGACCGTGACGTGCCTGGCCGTGCTGTGCTCGCTGATCGGCGCCGCCGGCGCCCAGGCCGCCGCGCCGGAGCCGTTCGGCCATCCGTGCACCGCCCAGGACGGGATCCGCTTCTGCCCCACCAGCACGCTGGATCAGCGCGTGCCGAGCTGGGACGGCACCCCGATCGACGTGGACGTCTCGCTGCCGCCCACCGGTGACGGCCCGTTCCCCACCGTCGTGATGCTGCACGGCCTCGGCGGGTCGAAGGTGATGTTCGAGAGCACCACGCCCGAGGGCGCCAGCCCCGACGTGTGGCACTACAACAACGACTTCTACGCCCAGCAGGGGTACGCGGTGGTCAATTACAGCCAGCGCGGCTGGGGCAACTCGTGCGGCGCCCCGTCCTCCCGGGTGGGCACCCCCGCCTGCGACGCCGGCTGGATGCATCTCGCCGACCAGCGCTACGACACCCGCGACCTGCAGCACCTCGTCGGCCTCCTCGTCGACCAGGGGATCACCGCCCCGAAGGCGATCGGCGTCACCGGCATCTCCCTGGGCGGCGGCGGCTCGGCGCAGGCGGCGTTCATGAACCGCTCGATCCGCCGCACCGACGGCACCTTCGCCCCGTGGCGCAGCCCGGGCGGAGTGGCGCTCGGCATCGCGGCGTCGTGGCCGCGGTGGCAGTGGTCGGACCTGGCCGACTCGCTCGTCCCCAACGGCCGCTTCCGCGACGACGCGCAGTCGACGATCCCCCTGGGCGCCTCCCCGGCCGGCCTCATGAAGCAGGCGTTCGTCACGGGGCTGTTCGCGCTGTCGCTGACCACTGGCTACGTCTCCCCCGAGGGTGTGGACCCGTCCGCTGACCTCATCGGCTGGTACTCGCTGCTCAACAAGGGCGAGCCCTACGGCCGCGGGGTGCGGGACGTCGAGGGCGAGCTGCGCGAGTTCCACAGCGCCGTCGGGCTGTACGGCCGCAAGCCCGCGCCGCTGCTGCTGCAGGACGGCTTCACCGACGACCTGTTCCCGGCGCCCCAGGCGCTGCGCACCTACGACCAGCTCACCCGCGGCACGCCGCGCTCGGTCGTCTCCCTGCAGCTCGGCGACCTGGGCCACGGCCGCGCCCAGAACAAGGTGCGGGTCAACCACACGTTCAACACCCAGGGCGCCGCCTTCCTGGCCTCCTACCTCAAGGGGCAGGGCAGGGCGCCGCGCACCGGGAGCGTCACGGTGCTGCCCCAGACCTGCCCGTCGACGACGCCCGACGGCGCGCCGATCAGCGCCGCGAGCTGGGACGCCATCCACCCCGGGACGTTCACCCTCGTGCGCGCCCCCGCCGCCCATCACCGCCACCCCGCCTTCACCGGGCGCACCCAGCCGGCCCAGACCATCACGTCCACGGGCGGCACCCCGGCGATCGCCACGGCGCTGAACTTCCCGCAGAACAACGGCCAGACCTGCGAGACGTTCCCGTCGTCGCGCGCCCCCGGCACCGCCGTCTACGAGAAGGCGGTCACCCAGGGCTTCACGATGATCGGCAGCCCGTCCGTGCGGCTGCGGATGCGCACCGACGGCGACAATCCGCAGCTCATCGCCCGGCTGTGGGACGTCTCCCCGGGCGGCAGCCAGCGGCTGATCGCCCGCGGCGCCTACCGGGTCAGCCGTCAGGACACCGTCGTGCGCTTCCAGCTGTGGGGCAACGCCTACCGGTTCGACCGCGGCCACCGCGTGCGCATGGAGTTCCTGGGCCAGGACGCCAGCGGCGTCAACACCATCGATCCCGTGCCCTCCAGCGCCGCAGAGGTCCTGGCCGAGGCCGGCCAGCTCGCCGCCGTGACCGGCAACTTCATGCGCCCGGCCAACGGCGCGTTCGACGCTCGCCTGTCGGAGGTGACGATCACGCTCCCGACGCGCGAGCGCCGCCCGCAGGGCTGACCGCCCGCTAGCTGTTGGGGCTGCCGGTGACGGCGCTGTCGTCGGGCGGCCACGTCTCGGTCGACCAGTGCTGCTGCACCGACGGGGCCGAGAAGAAGCCGAGGATGCGCAGGTCCTCGGTGCCGGTGTTGTGGAGGTCGTGGAAGACGCCCTCCTTCAGCACGATGAGGTCGCCCGGCTTCATGGGGCGGGGGCCGTCGTCGAGCAGGAGGTCGCCGGTCCCGGAGAGCACGAACTGGGTCTCCTCGGCGGTGTCGGTGTGGCGGCCCAGCCGCTTGCCCGGGGGGACGGCGAAGTAGATGACCGTCGATGTGTCCGCGCCCTCCCCGCCGTAGGCGAAGAAGCCGCCCACCCAGGCGGCGTCCCCGGTCGCGGTGGACTCGAGCGAGCTGGTCTGCACGTCGGCGACGTTGAGCGGCGTGTCCATTGAGGGACTCCCTTGTCTCTTGGGGAGCCCCGACGATACGCCACGCGGGCGCGGCCGCCAACACGTCCGGGGCTCCGCGCGGCGGCGGAGCCCCGGACAGGGGTGGCTAGCGCTTGATGCTGATCTTCTTGGAGCTGCCGACGCCCGACACCTGGTAGCCGTCGGTCACGCCGACGTACACCCGGTACAGGCCGCTCTTGCGGATGCGCGCCTTGGTGTTGAAGGTCGAGTACGTCGACCCGCCGGCGTGCGAGACGCTGCCGGCGACGACCTTCCAGTTGCCCTTGGAGTCCTGGCGCTGGATGGCGTAGAGCGCCCCGACCTTGGACGGGGTGATCTTGCCCGAGAACCGGATGCGGTGGCCGCGCTTGACGCTGCGGGCCCCGACCTTGGTGGACACCTTCACCGCGACGCCGAGCGTCACGACCGAGCTGACGACCTTCGTCCCGGCGGTGGTGACCGTGCGGTACTGGGCGTTGGACGTCACGCTGAGCAGCGGGAAGGCGAACGCGCCGGTGGCGCCGGTGACCTGCGGGTTGCCCAGCGTCTTGAAGCCGACGGTGAACGGGAACTCGTTGCGCTGCAGCGCGACCTGGCGGCCGGCGTTGCCGGTGCCCGAGAGGACGCCCTGCAGGGTGACCGGCTCACCGAAGTCGACGGGGTTGGGCGTCGCCTCCAGGGTGAAGCCGAGCGGCTGGTTCTTCGTCTTGAACGACTTGTCGGCGCCCACCGTCGTGCCGTCGGCGTTGCGGGCCACCACGCGGTAGTGGTAGGTCGTGGCGGGGCGCAGCCCGATGAGGTTGGCGGTCACGGCGCGGTTGCTCGACGCGCTGCCCGCGGATGCCTCGGGGGTGTTGAGCCCGTAGGCCTTGGTCGGGCCGATCTGGAAGAAGAAGACCGTGGCCTTCCCCTTGGCGTTGACGGTGCCCGACAGGGAGGCGTTCTGGGGGCTCAGCTTGGTGACGCCGCCCGTGGCGACGGCGGGGGCGGCCGCCTGGGCGGCGAGCGGGACGACGAGGGCCAGCGAGGTGGCGAGGGCCGCCAGGACGCCGGCGCGGGCGAGCGCCCGCCGGGTGTGGATGAAAGGGGACATGAGGCCTTCCCGTCGGAGTGATTCGTGCATGGACCTGGGGATCGGGGTGCCCGATGTGCCGCGATCCCAACCCCGGCGGCGGTGCGCTACCCTTTGTCATCAGTTGATGACTTCCGCCGCCGACAGCCGTCCCGGAACCCGTGCCGCCAGCGATCGCCGCCTGCTGGCCGTGCTCGTCTACGCCGCGCTCATGGTCGCCGTGGTGTCCACGCTGGGCACCCCGCTGATCCCCGACATCGCCGCCGACCAGGGCGTGTCCCTGCACGCGGCCCAGTGGATGCTCACCATCACGTTGCTCGTCGGCGCGGTGACCACCCCGATCCTCGGCCGGCTCGGCGACGGGCCCGGGCGCCGGCGGGTGCTGGTGGGCGGCCTGGCCACGGTGTGCCTGGGCTCGGTGGTGGCCGCGTCCGCCGGCTCCTTCGGCCAGCTCCTCGCCGGCCGGGCGCTGCAGGGCGTGGGGTACGGCACCGTGCCGCTCACCATCGCCATCGCCCGTCAGGAGCTCTCGCCGCTCTCGTTGCGCAAGGCGATCGCCACGCTGTCGATCACCGTCGCCACCGGCGCCGGCCTGGGCTTCCCCATCACCGGCATCATCGCCCAGCTGCTCGACTACCACGCCGCCTTCTGGGCCGCCGCGCTCGTCACCGCGATCGCCGTGGGGCTCGTCGTCCTCGTCGTGCCGGGCCCGGAG
>CAZXNX010000138.1:0-2984 GCA_964642225.1 uncultured Solirubrobacteraceae bacterium
GGGCCGCGCTGCTCGCCCGCCGCAGGTCGGCGCCGACCGGGCTGCGGCGCGTCCTGCGCCGTCGCTGACCCCGATCGGGGTGATATCTCACCCTCGACCTGAGCGTGAGAGTTGCGGCTGATGATGCCGGGATACCGCTCCAGGAGCGGGATTCAGCCGAGCGGCGAGTTGAGGTCGGTGGCGGCCACGATGGACGCTGCCGCGATGTGCACCAGCTCCGCCAGCTCGGCCTCGCTGACGGCCAGCGGGGGCATCAGGACGACGACATCCCCCAGCGGGCGGATGATCGCGCCCCGCTCGCGCGCCGCGAGCGTGACGCGGTGGCCCATGCGCAGCTCGACCGGGTGGTCGACGAGCTCGATGCCCACCATCATCCCCTTCTGGCGCACCTGCGCCACGACCTCGAGCGGCGCGACGTGCGCGGCGAGCAGCTCGGCGAACCGGTCGATCTTGGGGGCCAGCGCCGCCAGCGTCTGCTCCTCCTCGAACACCTGCAGCGTGGCGAGCGCCGCGGCGCAGGCCAGGGGGTTGCCGGTGTAGGTGTGGCCGTGGAAGAAGGTCTTGAGCTCCTCGTGGGCGCCGAGGAAGCCGTCGTAGACGCGTTCGGTCGTGAGGGTGGCGGCCAGCGGCAGGTATCCGCCGGTGAGGCCCTTGCCGAGCGTGAGGAAGTCCGGGCTGACCCCCTCCTGCTCGCAGGCGAACATCGTGCCGGTACGCCCGAACCCCGTGGCGACCTCGTCGCAGATGAGGAAGACGCCGTGGCGGTCACACAGCTCCCGCACGGCGCGCAGGTAGCCGGGGGGCTGCAGCAGGATGCCGGCGGCGCCCTGCACGAGCGGCTCGACGATGACCGCCCCGACGGTGGAGCCGTGCTCCTGCAGGAGCGCCTCCATCGCGCCGATGTCCCCGGCCTCGGCCGCCCACGTCTCGAACAGCAGGGGCCGGTAGCGGGAGTGGAACAGCTCGATCGAGCCGACGGAGACGGCTCCGATGGTGTCGCCGTGGTAGCTGTTGCTCAGGCAGATGTAGCCCGAGCGCCACCACTCCCCCCGCTGGTGGTGGTACTGGTAGGCCATCTTCAGCGCGATCTCGTTGGCCGTCGCGCCGTTGTCGGAGTAGAAGACGCGGCGCAAGCCCTCGGGCGCCAGCTCCACGAGCCGGGCGCCGAGCTCGATCGCCCCGGGATGGCTGAGGCCGAGCATCGTGGTGTGGGCGACCTTGTCGAGCTGGGCGTGGACCGCCGCGTCGATGGTGGGATGGCGGTGGCCGTGGACGTTGCACCACAGGGAGCTGGTGCCGTCCAGATAGGAGCGCCCGTCGGTGTCGACCACCGTGCAGCCCTGCGCGTGATCGATGATCGGCGCCGTCTCGTCCTGCCAGCCCAGCTGCTGCGTGAAGGGGTGCCAGAGGGTCGAGCGGTCCGATGCGGCAAGCTCTGTGGTCTTCATGGCCTCTCAACCTACGAAACTTTCCGGTCCGGCGGGCGACCGGAAGGGCGGTCCCCCGGTCACCCTCGTCGCGTTCGTGGTCGGCGCCTCCTCGCTGGGCGCGGAGATCGCCGCCGCGCGGCTGCTCGCCCCCTGGTTCGGCGCCTCGACCATCGTGTGGGCCAACACGATCGCCACGGTGCTCGTCGGCCTGAGCATCGGCTACTGGATCGGCGGGCGGCTGGCCGACCGCGACCCCACCATGCGCGGCCTGTGCAAGATCGTCCTGGCCGCGGCCGTGCTGCTCGCCGCCGTGCCGTTCGTGGCCGGGCCCTTCCTGCGCGTGTCGGTGGACGCCCTTGACTCCGTGGAGGCCGGCGCCTTCGTGGGCTCGTTGCTCGGGGTCCTGGTGCTCATCGCCGTGCCGCTCATCCTGCTCGGCATCGTCGCCCCGTACCTCGTGCGCCTGGCCGTCACCTCGGTCGACGAGGCGGGCCGCGTCTCCGGCCGGCTCTACGCCATCTCCACCATCGGCTCGCTCGTCGGGGTCTTCCTCTCGTCGCTGCTGCTCATCCCGCTGCTGGGCACGCGGCGCACATTCCTGTTCTTCGCGCTCGCGCTGGCCATCGTGGCGGTGTGGGGGCTCGCGCGCGGCGCCGCGCTGCTGGCCCCGGCGGCGGTCGCGCTGCTGCTGCTCATCCCGGTGGGGACGGTCAAGGCCACCGGCAGCCGCAAGGTGATCTGGGAGAAGGAGACCGAGTACCAGTACGCCCGGGTCGTGGAGGACGAGCAGGACGGGGAGCGCACCCTGGAGCTCAACGAAGGCCAGGCGATCCACTCCGTGTACACCCCGGGGCAGTGGCTGACCGGCAACTACTGGGACGAGCTGCTCGTGCTGCCCACCTTGATGCGCGGCACCCCGCCCCGGACGATGGCGATCCTCGGCAACGCCGCCGGCACCACCGTGCGCCAGTACGGCCACTACTTCCCGCAGACGCGGATGGACGCGGTGGAGATCGACGGCGACCTCAGCGACGTCGGGCGGCGCCTGTTCGACATGCACGCCCCGCACCTGCGGGTGCACACCGCCGACGCGCGCCCGTACCTGCGGGCCGACGACCGCCGCTACGACGCGATCCTCGTCGACGCCTACCGCCAGCCCTACATCCCCTTCTACCTCTCCACCAAGGAGTTCTTCGCGCTCGTGCGCAAGCACCTCAACCCGGGCGGGGTGGTGGTGATCAACGTCGGGCACCCGGAGGGGTCCACCGACCTGGAGAAGGTGCTGGCGGCCACCATGCGCCCGTCGTTCCCGACGGTGCTGCGGGATCCCAGCGCGGCGGTGAGCACGATGCTCGTCGGGCTGACCGCGCCGCAGTCGACGGCGCCGCCCGCCGCCGTCCTGCCGCCGGAGCTCGTGCCCGCCGGGGAGGAGGCGCTGGCCCGGCTGACCCCGGCGCTGGGAGGAGGCGTCGTGTACACCGACGACCACGCCCCGGTCGAATGGCTCGTCGACGCCTCGATCCTCGATGTCGCGGCGAACGGCGAACGCGGGCG
>CAZXNX010000138.1:3084-6672 GCA_964642225.1 uncultured Solirubrobacteraceae bacterium
GTGTGGGCGGAGATCGCCACCCTGGAGGGCATCAACCGCGAGCTCGGGCCCTGGCTGGCGATGACGCCGCCGCCCGACGGCCGGCCCTTCAGCATCGACGACGTGCCGGTGGACGCGCCCTGGTTCCGCAGCCTCATCCTGCTCTTCGGCCGGGTGCCCGTCGACCACGACGACCTCGTCATCGTGGAGCTGGAGCCCGGCCGGCGCTTCCTGGAGCGCTCCTCCACACGGACGCAGCTCGTGTGGGAGCACGAGCGCACCGTCGACGCGGCGCCCGGCGGCGGGACCATCCTCACCGACCGGGTCGCCTGGACGCCCCGGTCGGCGCCGCTGGCGGCGGCCGGCCCGCTGTTCCGCGCGGTCTTCGCCTGGCGCCACCGGCAGTTGCGCCGGCGCTTCGGGCGGCTGTAGGAGCGCCTAGACCCGCGCGACCGGCGGCGACTGCGGCTCCGCCGAGGTCGCGGCAGGGGCGGCCTGCGCCTCGTCCTCGAGCTCCAGCGCCCAGTGGGGGAGGATCCGGTCCAGCCACTTCGGCAGCTTCCACGTCGTGTCCCCGCAGAGGTGCAGGACGGCCGGCAGAAGCAGGCAGCGGATGAAGAAGGCGTCGATGAAGACGGCCACGGCCAGGCCGATGCCGAACTCCATGATCACGCGCTCGCCGCCGGTGATGAAGGAGGCGAACACCACGATCATGATCGTGGCGGCCGCCGTGATCACCCGGCCGGTGGCGGCGAGACCGTCGCCGACCGCTTGGCGGCCGTCGCCGGAGCGCACCCACTCCTCCCGGATCCGGGAGATGAGGAAGACCTCGTAGTCCATCGACAGGCCGAAGACGATGGCGAACAGCATCACGGGGAGGAACGCCTCGATCGGCCCCGTCTCGATCCCGAGCAGGCTGGTGCCCCAGCCGTCCTGGAAGATCAGCGTGACGACGCCCAGCGAGGCGCCGATGCTGAGCAGGTTCATGAGCGCGGCCTGGACGGGGATGACGAGGGAGCGGAAGACGACGAGCAGCAGCAGCGCCGACAGCAGCACGACGATCCCGATGAAGAGCGGGAGCTTGGCCGAGAACGTGTCGGACAGGTCGATGAACGCCGCCGTCAGGCCGCCGACGTACACGGGCGCACCGGTCCCGGCGGCGGGGATCACGTCGTCGCGCAGGTGGTTGACCAGGTCGCTGGTGGACGCGCTCTCCGGCGATGTGGTGGGGAAGACCTGCAGCACGGCCGTGTCGCCGGCCGGGTTGACGCGGGGCGGGCTGACGGCGCCGACGCCGGGCGTGTCCTTGAGCTGCGTCTGGAGGGAGGCGAGCTTGCCGTCGTCACCGGTCTGGGCGACGACGAGCAGCGGCCCGTTGAAGCCGGGGCCGAAGCCCTTGGCGAGCAGGTCGTAGGCGGCCCGGGTGGTCGTGCCCTCCTTGTTGTTGCCCGCGTCGCTGGAGCCCAGGCGCATGTTCGTCAGCGGCCCGCAGATGGCCAGCAGGACGAGGGTGGTGACGATGGCGATCGGCCACGGGTGGCGCCCGACGGTGTCCGACCAGCGCCGCCACGCACTGACCTTCGGCGCCTGGGTCTCGGCTTTGGCGGCGTGGCGCTTGTCCCGGCGGGTGTTGCCGATCTTGTTCCCCCAGAACCCCAGCAGGGCCGGGGTGAGGGTGAGCGAGGCGATCATCACCAGCGCGACGACCAGCGAGGCGGAGACGGCCACGCCGTAGAGGAAGTTCACGCCCAGCAGCAGCATGCCCAGGAGGGCGATGACCACGGTGATGCCGGCGAACAGCACCGCGCGCCCCGCGGTGTTCATCGCCAGGACGATCGCCGCCTCCTTGTCACCCCCGTTGACGTGGTAGGCGTCGCGGAACCGCGTGACGATGAACAGCGCGTAGTCCACGCCCACGCCGAAGCCGATCATGAAGCCGAGCTGGGTGGCGAAGTTCGCGGTGTCCAGGACGTTGCTCATGATCCCGACGCCGGACAGGCCGACGGCGAGGCCGAAGAGGGCGGTGACGATGGGCAGGCCCATCGCGGCGAACGAGCCGAAGGTGATGAAGAGCACGATGATGGCCGCGAGCAGGCCGACGCCCTCGCCCAGGCCGCCCTCGTTGCGTTCGGACTGCTCGATCAGCGAGCCGCCGAGCTCCACCCGGACGGGGCCGGAGTCGGCCTTCTGGGCGGTGTCGATGAGCCGGTTGCCGTCGGCTTTGGTCAGGTCGCTCCATTCCCCCTTGTAGGTGACCTGCGCGAAGGCGATGGAGCCGTCCTTGGAGATGTTCGTGGCGCCGGCGGGGTCGTACGGGCTGACGACCGTCGCCACGTTCGGGAGCTTGGCGACCTCGGCGAGCATCGGCTCGACCTTCGCCTTGACGGCCGCATCCTTGACGGTTCCGTCCTTGGCGGCGATCACGATCGTCTCGCGGTCGCCCGACTGCACGGGGAACTTCTGCTTGAGCAGGTCCGACGCCTGCTGGGAGCCCTTCCCGGGGAGGGTCAGGTTGTTCACGTAGTTGGAGCCGGTGCTGCCGGCGACCATGACCAGCACGATGGCGGCGACGATCCAGGCGGCGAGAACGATCCAACGGCGGTGAAAGCAGGCGCGGGCGATACGGGTCATGAGCGGGGCCTCGGGAAGCGCGGGGTGCGGAGCGCGGCCCAATCTAGCAAAAAGCGGAGGATTCCTTCCGCTTCGTCACGGAACCGTCAGAGACCCGATACGCTGGATTCATGAGCACCGTTGAGCGCCCACCCGAGGGGCCGGCCACCGTCCTGCCGCTGCGGGCCGACGCCCGTCGCAACCTGGCCCTGATCCTCGCGGCCGCGCGCGAGGTCTTCCTCGAGCAGGGCGTGGACGGCTCGGTGGAGGAGATCGCCCGCCGGGCCGGGGTGGGGGTGGGGACGGTGTACCGCCGGTTCCCCACCAAGGAGGACCTGATCGACGCGATCATCGCCGAGCACTTCGCGTCGCTGGCCGTCCTCATGCGCACGCACCTGGAGGCCGAGGACCCCTGGGAGGGCTTCTGCGGGATGCTCCGTGAGACGCTGGGCCTCTTCGCCGAGAACCGCGGCTTCAAGGCGGTCGTCGGCGGCCGCTTCGCCGACGGCGACCATCCGCCGCCGATGGTGCTGGAGCTGCTGGGGATCAGCAACGAGATCGTGGCGCGGGCCCAGGCATCGGGCGACCTGCGGGCCGACTTCGCGCCCACCGACCTGCCGCTCATCTTCACCGGCGCCGGCGCCGTGATGGACGCCACCCGCGACGTCAACCCGCGCCTGTGGGAGCGGTACCTGACGATGGTGCTGGACGGCCTGCGGGCCTCCGCCGCCACCCCGCTGCCCGTGGGGCCGCTCACCGCCGAGCAGCAGTTCCTGCTCACCCCGCCCGATCGCCGCGGCCCCGGCCGCTGCTAGCCCGTCGCGAGCCAGAGGTCCAGCGGCAGGGTCGCCCCGGCCGCGGCGAGGTCCGCGACGTCGGGGCGCGCGACGAGCGGCACGGGGCTGACGGCCACGTCGCCGAGTGCCTCGATCGCCCGCACGTTGGCCTCGCTCTCCCGCCGGGCGACGGGATCGCCGGGCCACGGGCCCATCGCCACCC
>CAZXNX010000139.1:0-6661 GCA_964642225.1 uncultured Solirubrobacteraceae bacterium
CGCGCACACCGCGCGCTCGGTCACCGCCAACGCCGTGCTCTACCTGCGCCGCGCCCAGAACCGCGACGGCGGGTTCGGCCCGTCCCGGGGCCGCGGCTCCACGCCGCTGTACAGCGCATGGGCGACCATGGCGCTCGCCTCCGCCGGGGTGAAGCCGTGGACCGTGCGCAAGGGCGGCAGCACCGCCGCCTTCCGCGTGGCCCAGGACGCCCGGCGGGTGACCTCGGTCGGCGACATGGAGCGCACCCTCCTGGCCCTGCACGCCTCGCGCGGGTCGACCTCCCGGCTGGCCGCCCGCCTGCGCAAGGCCCAGAAGGCGGACGGCTCGTTCTCCTCCCTGGTCAACCTCACCGCCTTCGGCATCCTCGCCCTGCGCGCCGCGGGGGACAGCGCCACCAGCAGCGCGGTCCGCCGCGCCGGCGACTGGCTCGTGCGGCAGCCCACCGAGACCGGCGGGTTCAGCTACACCGGCCCCAACGGCTCGACCACCATCGACGACACCGCCGCGGCGCTGCAGGCCCTGAAGGTCTCCGGGCATGGCGACTCGGCGGTGGCCACGGACGCGCTGGCCTACCTGACGGGCCAGCAGCTCCCCAAGGGCGCGTTCAAGGGGTTCTCCGAGCCCAATGCGTCGTCCACCGCGTGGGCGGTGCAGGCGCTGGTCGCGTACGGCAAGGACCCCGCCACGGTGAAGGTCAAGGGCGGCTTCTCGCCGCTGCGCTACCTCGCCACGCTGCAGGTCGCCGACGGCAGCTTCCAGAACACCCGCGGCAACTCGCAAAGCCCGGTGTGGGTGACCTCGTACGTGCTCATGGCCCTGCGCGAGCGCGCCCTGCCGATCGCGCCCCCGTCGTGAGCCACCGGCCCGCCACCGCCGATCCGGCGCCGATCCGGCAGGGCGCCGCCCGATCCGTGCGCCGGATGGGATAGGTTCCGCGCCTCTATGGCTGTCCGAATCGGAGTTCCCAAGGAGACCGTCGCCGGCGAGCATCGTGTGGCGCTCGTGCCGGAGGTCGTCAAGAAGCTGGTCGCGAAGGGTGCGGTCGTCACGGTGGAGCCCGGCGCAGGTGCCGGAGCGCTCATCCCGGACGAGGCGTACGCCGACGCGGGCGCCTCGCTGGGCACCGACGTGTGGTCGGCCGACGTGGTCGCCGTGGTGGCGCCGCCGTCGCCCGAGCGCATCGCGTCGCTGCAGCCCTCGCAGCTGCTCGTCGGCTTCCTCGCGCCGCTGTCCAGCCCGCAGACCGCCAAGGCGCTGGCCGCCTCGGGCGTGACCGCGCTGGCGATGGAGGCCATCCCGCGCATCAGCCGCGCGCAGTCCATGGACGCGCTCTCCTCGCAGGCCAACGTCGCCGGGTACCAGGCGGTGCTCGATGCCGCCCAGGTCCTCGGCCGCTTCTTCCCGATGCTCATGACCGCGGCCGGCACCATCCCGCCCGCGAAGGTCCTCGTCCTCGGCATCGGCGTGGCGGGCCTGCAGGCGCTGGCCACCGCCCGGCGCCTCGGCGCGGCGACCACCGGCTACGACGTGCGGCCCGAGACGGCCGAGCAGGTCGAGTCTCTCGGTGCCAAGTGGCTGGACCTGGGCATCGACGCCGCCGGCGAGGGCGGCTACGCCCGCGAGCTGACCGAGGAGGAGCGCGCCCAGCAGCAGCAGGCGCTCACCGAGGCGACCACCGGCTTCGACGTCGTCATCACCACCGCGCTGGTCCCCGGCCGGCCCGCGCCGCGCCTGGTCACCGCCGCCGCGGTGGAGGGCATGAAGCCCGGCTCGGTGATCGTCGACCTGGCGGGGGAGACGGGCGGCAACTGCGAGCTGACCGTCCCCGGCGAGACGACGGTCGTGCACGGCGTGACGATCCTGTCGCCGGTCAACCTGGCCTCCCAGGTCGCCGAGCACGCCTCCGCGCTCTACGCGCGCAACATCCTGTCGCTGCTGGAGCTCGTGCTCAAGCCCGGCGAGGGGGAGGGCGCGGCGCCGACGGTGGAGCTCGACTTCGAGGACGAGATCATCGCCGGCGCGTGCATCACGCGAGGTGGCGAAATCGTCCATGCCGGTGCCAAGAAGACCGTGGAGGCCGCGTCATGAATGCGTTCCTGGCCCAGGTGTCCGTGGAGGGCGTCAGCCCGCTCGTGACGAACCTGGCGATCCTCGTGCTGGCCGGCTTCGTCGGCTACGCCGTGATCTCCAAGGTGCCCAACACGCTGCACACGCCGCTGATGTCGGGGACCAACGCGATCCACGGCATCGTCGTGCTCGGCGGCCTCGTCCTGCTCGCCACCGAGCCGGACCTCGACACGGGCACCCTGATCATCCTGTTCGTCGCGCTCGTGTTCGGCGCGATCAACGTGGTCGGCGGCTTCGTCGTGACCGACCGCATGCTCGAGATGTTCAAGCCGAAGAAGGACAAGCCCGCTCCCACGGATGACGCGGGCGACGGGAAGGGCGGTGCGTCATGACCGCCACCTCGATCCTCTTCGACGTCAACTTCAAGTCGGTCCTGTACATCGTCGCGTTCTCGCTGTTCATCTACGGCCTGTCGGGCCTGACCGGCCCGAAGACCGCGGTGCGCGGCAACCGCATCGCCGCGGTCGGCATGGTCATCGCCGTCGTCGCGACGCTGCTGGTGGACCCGTTCAACAACGCGGTGCTCATCGTCCTGGGCCTGCTCATCGGCGCGCTCGTCGGCGTGCCCGCGGCGCGCCAGGTCAAGATGACCGCGATGCCGCAGATGGTCGCGCTGTTCAACGGCGTGGGCGGCGGCGCGGTGGCCCTGGTCTCCTGGGCCGAGTTCCGCGAGACCGCCGGCTTCGACGGCATCGACACCTACATCGCGATCTTCAGCGTCTTCTCGGCGCTGATCGGCTCGATCTCCTTCTGGGGCTCCAACATCGCCTTCGGCAAGCTGCAGGAGCTCATCTCCGGCAAGCCGATCTCGCTCGGCAAGGCGCAGCTGCCCGTCCAGGGGCTCATCGGCCTCATCGCCGTCGCGTCCGCGGTGGCGATCGTGGCCGAGCCGCAGAGCCAGATCTACATGGTCACGCTGCTGGTGGCCGCGGGTATCTTCGGCATCATGCTCGTCCTGCCGATCGGCGGCGCGGACATGCCCGTCGTCATCTCGCTGCTCAACGCCTTCACCGGCCTGGCGGCCGCCGCGGCCGGCATCGCGCTGGAGAACCAGGCGCTGATCGTCGCCGGCATGATCGTCGGCGCCTCCGGCACCATCCTCACCCAGCAGATGGCCATCGCCATGAACCGCACGATCACCAGCGTGATCCTCGGCGGGTTCGGTGGCGGGGGCGAGGTGGTCGCGGCCGGCGCGACCGGCGCGGGCGGCGGCACCGTCCGCTCCACCAGCGCCGCCGACGTCGCCATCCAGATGGCCTTCGCCCGCCTCGTCGTGGTGGTCCCCGGATACGGCATGGCCGTCTCCCAGGCCCAGCACGCGGTGCGCGAGATGGCCAAGGCGCTGGAGGCCAAGGGCGTCGAGGTCAAGTACGCCATCCACCCGGTCGCCGGCCGCATGCCGGGGCACATGAACGTGCTCCTGGCCGAGGCCGACGTGCCGTACGACCAGCTCAAGGAGATGGACGACATCAACGGGGACTTCCCCCGCACCGACGTCTCCATCGTCATCGGGGCCAACGACGTCACCAACCCCGACGCGCGCAACGACCCCAACTCGCCGATCTACGGGATGCCCATCCTCAACGTCGACGAGTCGGCCTCGGTCATCGTGCTCAAGCGCTCCATGTCGTCCGGCTACGCCGGCATCGACAACCCGCTGTTCGTCAACCCCAAGACGCAGATGCTCTTCGGCGACGCCAAGGCGTCCGTCACGGACATCACCACGGAGCTCAACGAGCTCTGAGTCCGTCGAGCTCCAGAAAAGGCCCGCCCAGCGGGCTTTTCTTGGATGACGGCTGCCCGTACCGCCCGGACGACGGCTGACCCGCCGCCGTTCGGTCGTTGTCTGGCCCCGACGCCTCGCGCCGGCGACCACCAGCCGAGTCGCGACCCAGCGGAATCGCGACCCAGCGGCGACCCAGCCGAGTCGCGACCTACAGCTCCTTCTCGTGCGCCCGGAAGAACTCGACCATCGGCCCGACGTACTCGGCGAAGCTCGGGCAGCGCAGGTCGTGGCGGGCGAGGACCTCCGTCGCCACGGTGGTGTCGAAGCGCACCGGGTGGTTCAGGTAGGGCAGTGACTCCGGCGGAGCGCCGCCGAACAGGCCGCGCAGGAGCTTCGGCCGCAGCGTGAGCTCCACGGCGCGGTAGGGCAGCCGGTAGGCGATCGGGCGGCCCGCGTAGGCCTCGGCCAGCAGGCCGGCCATCTCCGCGGCCGGGATCGGGTCCGGGTCGACGAGGTGCAGGCACTGGCCCTCGGCGTCCCCGGAGCGGGTGATCGAGGCGCGCGCGTCGAAGACTAAGTCGACCGGCACCACGTTGAACGGCGCGCGCGCCGCGCCGATCTGCGGGATGGGGGCGTGCAGGGCGGCGGTGAGCGAGATGAGGCGCAGCACGTAGTAGGGGCCGTCGAACTTCTGTGTCTCGCCGGTACGGGAGTCGCCGACGACGATCGCCGGGCGGTAGATCGTGGTGGGCACCTCGTCCATCGACCCGCGGACGATCACCTCGGCGGAGAACTTGGTGGACTCGTAGTGGTTCTTGAACTCCTGTCCGGCCGCCAACTCGGTCTCCAGGACGGTGCCGGAGCGCCAGCCCGCGGTGTAGGCGGTGGACACGTAGTGGTGGCGGCGCAGATTCGGGGCGTCGCGGCAGAAGTCGACGACGTGCTGGGTGCCCATCACGTTGACGCGCTCGGCGATGCCCGCGGGCACGGCGAGGTCGTAGATCGCCGCCAGGTGGTGCACGAGCGTCGTCTCGGCGGCCAGGCGGTCGTAGGTCGGCGCGTCCAGGCCCAGGCGCGGGGCGCCGATGTCGCCCTCCACCACGGTGAGGCGCGCGGGATCGATCCCGGCGGCCACGGTGCGGGCCCGTTCGGCCATCCGCGGCTCGACCAGGGCGACGATGTGCAGCGACGGGTCGTCACCCAGCAGACGGCGGGCCAGCCGGGTGCCGATGAAGCCGGGAAAGCCGGTGAGAAGGGCGCGATCGTCGCTCATGGGCGCGGACTCTATGCCTCGGCCCGCCGCGGGGATCCGTCCCCCGCCGGGCCCGGCGTGCCGTCTGGCAGACTCCCCGCTTCATGTTGCAACGTTCCTCGGCCGTGGCCGCCCTCGCCTCCGACCGCTTCGACCTCGTCGTCGTCGGAGGAGGCATCACCGGCGCCGGCGTGGCGCTGGACGCGGCCTCCCGCGGGTACTCCGTCGCGCTCGTCGAGCGGGCCGACTTCGCCTCCGGCACGTCGAGCCGCTCCAGCAAGCTCGTCCACGGCGGCCTGCGCTACCTGCAGAACTTCGACCTGGGCCTCGTCCGCGAGGCGCTGCTGGAGCGCCAGCTCATGGTCCGCCTGGCGCCGCACCTGGTCCGGCCGCTGCCCCTGGTCGTGCCCGCCTTCGACGGCGAGCGCCCCGACCGTCTCGTCGGGATGGGCCTGAACATGTACGACGTGATGTCGGTGGACCGGATCCGCCGGCGCCGCGGGCGCAAGAGCGAGGACGACACCGCGCCGTGGGCCCCGGACCGCCACCGGATCATCAGCGGCGACGAGGTCGTCGAGAACCTGCCCGCGCTGGCGCCCCGCAACCCGACGTCCGGCTACCTCTTCTACGACTGCCAGACCGACGACACCCGCCTGGTGCTGGCGGTGCTGGAGGAGGCCGAGCGCTACGGCGCGGTGTGCGCCAACCGGCTCGAGGTCCTCGAGCTGGTGGAGGAGCAGGGCCGCTCCGCCGGCGTGCGCGTGCGCGACGCCGAGACCGGGGAGGAGTTCCCCGTCCACGCCGACAACGTGGTCAACGCCACCGGCGTGTGGGCCGACCGGCTGCGCCCCGGCGAGCTGCACGACGAGGCCGAGGTGCCCGTCATCCATCCCTCGCGCGGCACCCACATCCTCTTCGACTACGAGACGCTGCCGCTCGTCTCCGGGGCGATCGTCCCCGCCGGCGGCGGCCGCTCGATCTTCGCGCTGCCGTGGCTGGGCTCGACGCTCGTCGGCACCACCGACAACGACTACGACGAGGGCGCGGGGCTCGACCACATCAAGCCGTCCGGCGACGACGTGGACTACCTGCTGGAGGCGACCAACGGGTTCTTCGCCACCGAGCTGACCGGGGCGGACATCACGGGCGCCTTCGCCGGCGTGCGGCCCCTCATCTCCACCGGCGACCCGAAGAAGTCGGTCGACATCTCCCGCAAGGCCGAGCTGTACGAGACCTCCAGCGGCATGATCACCATCACCGGCGGCAAGCTCACCACCTGGCGGCGCATGGCCAAGATGGCCGTCGACCGGCTCGTGGAGCGCGACGGGCGCGAGGCCCGCTGCCGCACCCAGACCATCGCGCTGGGCCGGCCTGTCGACCCCGACGACCTGCCCCGCGTGGAGGGCGTCCCCGCCGAGGCCTACGCGCGGCTGGCCGGCCGCTACGGCCACAACGCCCACGATGTCCTGGCCGTCGCCGCCGAGCGCGGCGAGCTGGCCCAACCGATCGTCCCCGGGGCCGTCCCGGACATCCTGGCCGAGGCGGTCTACGGCAC
>CAZXNX010000140.1:0-6659 GCA_964642225.1 uncultured Solirubrobacteraceae bacterium
CCGCCGCCGGCCGGCGTGGCGGCGCCGGCGCTCGCGGGCGCGGCGAGGAGGCTCAGCGCAGCGGCGAGAGCGATGAGGATGTGGGAGGGCGGCGGCACAACGAGCGGGGCGCGACGGCGCCGAGTGTAGTAGACCTGTCGGAACACCCGCCGCAGCCGACGCCCGTGCGCGCCGGACGGGGCGGTTCGTGTCACGGGGTCCCGCGGGACGTTTTCGCTCGCGGTCCCCTATGATGATCCGTCGCCGCGCACCTGATGTGCGCGCTTTTTCTGAGGGCACCAGCTGTGAAGACCTACGTCGCCAATTCCGAGAACCGAGAGCGCAACTGGCTCATCGTCGACGCCGAGGGGCAGACCCTCGGACGCCTGGCGACCCAGATCGCCGACGCCCTGCGCGGCAAGCGCAAGCCGGAGTACACGCCCCATGTCGACACCGGCGACTTCGTCGTCGTGATCAACGCCGAGAAGATCTCGGTCACGGGCAACAAGCGCGCCGAGAAGCGCTACTACCGGCACTCCGGCTACCCCGGTGGCCTGAAGTCCCGCACGCTGGAGGAGATGCTCCAGCGCCGTCCCGAAGAGGTCATCCGGATCGCGGTCAAGGGCATGATGCCCCGCAACCGCCTGGCCCGGAAGCAGATCACCAAGCTGAAGGTCTATGCCGGCGCGGATCATCCGCACGTCGCGCAGAGCCCGCAACCGATGGAGACCATCTCGTGAGCGACGAGACGACGCAGCCGGACGAGACCCCCGACGAGCAGCCCGCCGTCGAGGCACAGCCCGTCACCCCTGAAGCCGAGGCCGTCGTGGAAGAGGTGGCCGAGGAACTGGTCGCCGAAGCCGTCGCGGAGGAGATCGTCGCCGAGGCGGAGGCCGAGGCCGTCGCCGAGGTGCTCGCCGAGGAGATCATCGCCGAGGCCGTCGCCGAGGAGGTCGTGGCCGAGGCCGTGGCCGAGGAGATCGTCGCCGAGGAGCTCGAGGTCGAGGAGATCGAGGAGGCGCCGCGCGTCAAGCCCGCCATCCCCGGCATGGATCTCGAGGTCGACATCGTCGTGGAGGGCCAGGATCCCCTGACCCGCGGCGAGGACGGCGAGGACGGCGAGGGCTCCGACGACGAGGACACCGTCGCCGACGAGCCGATCGTCAGCACGATCGACCTGGCCGCCGACGCGCGCTACCGGGCGACCGGCAAGCGCAAGACCGCGGTGGCCCGCGTCACCCTGAAGCCCGGCACCGGCGTCTACACGATCAATGGCCGTGCGTTCGACGACGCCTTCCCGCGCGAGACGCTGCGCAAGAACATCATCCAGCCGCTCGAGGCCGTCGGGTTCTCCGACCGCATGGACGTCGTGGCCGCGCTGCACGGCGGCGGTGTGTCGGCCCAGGCCGGCGCCCTGCGCCACGGCATCTCCCGCGCCCTGCTGGAGGCCGATCCCAACCTGCGCGGCGAGCTCAAGCGCCGCGGCTTCCTGACCCGTGACGCACGGGCCAAGGAGCGCAAGAAGGCCGGCCTCAAGAAGGCCCGTAAGCGTCCGCAGTTCTCCAAGCGCTAGCGACGACATGGCCCGGAGGCACTTCGGGACCGATGGCGTACGCGGGGTCGCGGGCGATGTCCTGTCCGCCGACCTGACGCTGCGCCTGGGTCGGGCCGCCACCCTCGAGGCGACGGCCGGCGGCGCCACAGCGCCGCGCGTCCTGGTCATCCGCGACACGCGTGAGTCCGGCGACATGCTCGAGGCCGCGCTGGCCGCGGGCATCGCCTCGGCCGGCGGCGAGGTGCTGCTGGGCGGCGTCCTGCCCACCCCGGCGGCGCCGATGCTCATCGCCCAGTACGGCTTCGACCTGGCGGTGGTCATCTCCGCCTCGCACAACCCGTACCGCGACAACGGCATCAAGTTCTTCGGCCCCGACGGCTTCAAGCTGGCCGACGCGGCCGAGGAGCGGATCGAGGCGCGCCTGGAGGAGACACCGACCGGCGTGACCCCCGGCCGCGTGCGCGCGCTGCACGGCACCACCGAGGACTACGTGCGCGCGCTCCAGACGCGCTTCGCGGGCCTGGACCTGCGCGACGTCAAGGTGGTCATCGACTGCGCCAACGGCTCGACGTTCGAGGCCGCGCCGGAGATCTTCCGCCGGCTCGGCGCCCAGCTGACCGTGCTGGCGGACACCCCGGACGGTCGCAACATCAACGAGGGCTGTGGCTCGACGCACCTGGAGACCCTGGCGGCCACCGTCCGCGAGGGCGGCCACGACCTCGGCTTCGGCTTCGACGGCGACGGCGACCGCGTGCTGGCCGTCGACCGCAACGGCGATGTCGTCGACGGGGACGAGCTGATCGCCCTGATCGCCCTGTACCTGCGCCGGCAGGATCGCCTGCCCAAGGGCGGGGTGGCCGTGACGGTGATGACGAACTACGGCTTCCACGCCGCCATGGAGGCGGCGGGCGTCGAGGTGGCGATCACCGGCGTCGGCGACCGGTATGTCCTGGAGGCGCTGCGCGAGCGGGGCTGGGCGCTCGGCGGCGAGCAGTCCGGCCACATCATCGACATGGGGTTCGTGCCCTCCGGCGACGGCGTGGCCAGCGCACTGCTGACCCTCGAGGCGCTGCAGGGCGGTGACCTGGCCGAGCGCGAGGGCATGCGCAAGCTGCCCCAGCGGCTCGTCAACGTGCCCGTGCCCGACCGCGACGCGGCCATGGCCGACGAGGGGCTCGCCGTCGCCGTGGCGGTCGAGGACGAGGCGCTGCGCGGCCGGGGCCGCGTCCTGGTGCGCCCCAGCGGCACCGAGCAACTCGTCCGCGTGATGGTCGAGGCGCCGGACGCCGCCGAGACCGATGCGGTCTGCGAGCGGCTCGTCGCGATCGTACGCGCCCTGGACTGAGCGCCCGGCGGTCGTGGCCGTCCCCACGGCTGCTACCTTGCAGGGGCCTTGAACGCGGCCGCCGTGCGCGGCCGTTGTCCGTTCTACGACCGTGGAGATCGCCCATGTGCGGCATCGTCGGCTACGTCGGTTCGCGGCCCGCCCAGGAGCTTCTCCTCGCCGGCCTGCGCAAGCTCGAATACCGCGGCTACGACTCGGCCGGCATCTCCGTCGTGATCGACGACGAGATCACCAGCGTGCGCGCGGTGGGCAACCTCGACCACCTCGAGGAGGCTCTCGTCATCGACGAGGAGCGCAACGGGACCCAGTCCGCCGCGACCGGCATCGCCCACACCCGCTGGGCGACCCACGGGCGCGTCAACGAGGTCAACGCCCACCCGCACTCCGACAACGCCGACCGCGTGCACGTCGTCGTCAACGGCATCGTCGAGAACTACCTGGCGCTCAAGCAGCGCATGATCGATGACGGCGCGCGGTTCACGTCCGAGACGGACGCCGAGGTGGTCGCCCACCTGGTCTCCCACCACTACGACGGCGATCTGCGCGAGGCCGTGCGGCGCACCTTCGCCGACCTCGAGGGCCACTACGCGTTCGTGGCCATGTGCGTCGACGACCCCGGGACGCTCATCGGCGCCCGGCAGGAGTGCCCGCTGGTGATCGGCCGCGGCGAGGGGGAGACGTTCCTGGCCTCCGCCGTGCCCGCCTTCCTGGCCTCCACCCGTCACGTGCAGGCGCTGGAGAACGGCGAGATCGTCGAGATCAGCACCGAAGGCGCCCGGATCTTCGGCGCCGACGGTGTCGAGCGGCCGCGTGAGGTCACCGAGATCGACTGGGACGAGGAGACCGCCGAGAAGGGCGGCTACGACACGTTCATGCTCAAGGAGATCCACGACCAGCCGGACGCGGTGGCCGAGACGGTCGCCGACCGCACCGTGCGCCCCGACGGCGTCGACCTCGACGACGTCGGCGCGCTCGACGAGCAGCTGCTGCGCGACGTGGACCGCATCGTGATCGTGGCCTGCGGCACCTCGTTCAACGCCGGCCTGATCGGACGCTACGCGATCGAGGAGTGGGCCCGTGTCCCCGTCGACATGGACATCGCCTCGGAGTTCCGCTACCGCAACCCGATCTTCCGCGAGCGCGATCTGGTCATCGGGATCACGCAGTCCGGCGAGACCGCCGACACCCTCGCCGCCATGCGCGTGGCGAAGGAGGCGGGGGCCAAGGTCCTGGCCATCACCAACATGCGGGATTCCCAGGTCACCCGCGATGCCGACGGGGTCCTCTTCACGCGGGCGGGCCTGGAGGTGTCGGTCGCGGCGACCAAGACGTTCGTCTGCCAGGTGGCCGTGCTGTACCTGCTGGCCCTGCGCCTGGCGGAGCTGCGCGGGGAGCTCGACACCGCCCAGCTGACCGAGCTCGTCGCCCAGGTCAAACACCTTCCGCATCTCATCGACGAGCTGCTGCAGTCGGTGGACGTCGCGGCCGTCGCCGAGCAGCACAAGGACGACGACTTCTTCCTGTACCTGGGGCGCCACGCCGGCCGCGCGGTCGCGCTGGAGGGGGCGCTGAAGCTCAAGGAGGTGGCCTACATCGCCACCGACGCCTACGCCGCCGGGGAGATGAAGCACGGGCCGATCGCCCTGCTGGACGAGAAGACGCCGGTGGTCTGCATCGCCACCGACTCGCCCATCCTGGACAAGATGGTCTCCAACATGCAGGAGGTCCGGGCCCGCGGCGCGCACGTCGTCGCGATCGCCACCGAGGGCAACACCGAGATCGCCGCGCACGCCGAGACCGTGCTCTACATCCCGCGGACCGACTGGATGCTCCAGCCCCTGCTGGCCGTCATCCCGCTGCAGCTGCTGGCCTACGAGATCGCCCGCAAGCGCGGCCTCAACGTCGACCAGCCCAGGAACTTGGCGAAGACCGTCACCGTCGAGTAGCTGGAGTTCACTCGCGTGTAATGCGGTTGGGCCTAGCCTGGGCGCATGGTCCGACTCCTCGCCCTGATCACCACCGTCCTGGCCGCCTCCCTGGCGCCGCCGGCCACCGCCGACAGCCCGCACCGGTCCCACCGCGCGACGGCGGCCAAGAGCTCGGTGACGATCTCCGTGCGCACCACGCGCTACGGCACGGTCCTCACCGACGGCAAGGGCCGCGTCCTCTATCTCTTCACCCGCGACGGGCGGGGACCCAGCCGCTGCTACAAGGCGTGCGCCACCGCCTGGCCCGTCCTCTTCACGAAGGGGACGCCGCGGGCGGGGAAGGGGGTGCGCCAGTCGCTCATCGGCACCGTCGCCCGCAAGGGCGGCCGCGTGCAGGCCACCTACGGCGGCCGGCCGCTCTACTACTACGTCGGCGACACGGCTCCCGCCCAGGTCACCTGCCAGAACGTGTTCGAGTTCGGCGGCACGTGGCTCGTGCTGCGGGCCAGCGGCAGGGCCGTCTCCTGAGCGGCCGGGCGCCCGGCGAGTAGGATCGGGCCGATGCACGGCGTCGGCCTGGACCTGCTGGAGATCGATCGGCTGGAGCAGGCGCTCGCGCGCCGCCCCGCGCTGGCCGGTCGTCTCTTCACCGACGGGGAGCGCGCCTACGCCCGGAGCCGCGCCCGCCCCGCCCAGCATCTCGCCGCCCGCTTCTGCGCCAAGGAGGCGGTCGCCAAGTCGCTGGGGCTGCGCGCCTGGTCCTGGCAGGACGTCGAGGTGGTGTCCGGCGGGGAGGACGCCGACCTGGCGCTGCACGGGGACGTCGCCGCCCGCGCCCACGAGCTCGGCGTGCAGGTGCGCATCTCGCTCACCCACTCCCGCGGCACCGCCGGCGCGGTCGCGATAACGGTATGAATCCCGCGCCGCTCCCGGATTGGCTGCTTCCCCTGCCCGACGCCGCCGCGCAACGGGCGACCGACGCCTGGGCCATCGACGACCTGGGCCTGCCGTCGCTCGAGCTGATGGAGCGCGCCGGCCACGGACTCGCCGAGGTCGTCATGGGGCTCGTCCCCGACGCGCCCGTCGCCGTCGCGTGCGGCCCGGGGAACAACGGCGGGGACGGGTTCGTCGCCGCGCGGCTGCTGGCCCTGTGGGGCCGCGAGGTCCGCGCCCTGCTCGTGGGCGACCACGACCGCCAGACCCCGGACGCCCGCGCCAACCACGACCGGCTCGACCCGGCGATGGTGCAGCCCTTCACGCCCGCCGGCCTGCACGGCGCCGCCGTCGTCGTCGACGCCCTGCTCGGCACCGGGATCAGCGGCGCCCCCCGCGCGCCGTTCGACACCGCCATCGAGGCGATCGGCGTGTCCGGCCTGCCGGTGGTGGCCGCCGACGGCCCCAGCGGCGTCGACGCCTCCACCGGGGAGGCCCCGGGCGCGGCGATCCACGCGACGGCCACCACCACCTTCGCCGCGCCCAAGCCGGGGCTGTGGATCGAGCCCGGCAAGGGGCACGCCGGCCGGGTGTCGGTCATCGACATCGGCATCCCGCCCGGCCCGCCCGCGGGCGCGGTGCCCGACCCGACGGTGGGGCTGCTGCAGGACGCGGAGCTGCTGCCCCTGCTGCCGGGCCGCGACGCCTCCTCGACGAAGTTCGCCAGCGGATTCGTCCTCGTGGCCGGCGGCGCCGTCGGCCTCACCGGCGCGCCCGTCCTGGCCTCGACCGCCGCGATGCGCGCGGGCGCCGGCTACGTCACCGCCTGCGTGCCCGAGCCGGTGCAGCCCGTGGTGGCCATGCACCTGCTCGAGGTCATGTCCCGCGGCCTGCCGGCGGCCGACGGCGGGCACACCGC
>CAZXNX010000141.1:0-6657 GCA_964642225.1 uncultured Solirubrobacteraceae bacterium
GTCCAGGACCGTCTCGTAGGCGATGCAGGTGGCGCCGGAGTCCAGGAGGCCCCGGGTCTGCTCGGGGTCCGGGGCCAGGTGCAGGTAGGTGAAGAGGGTCTGGCCGGGGCGCAGCCGGGCGACCTCGACCGCCTGGGGCTCCTTGACCTTGACGATCATGTCGGCCTGGGCGAAGACGGCGTCGGCGTCCGGCAGCATGGTCGCGCCCTGGTCGACGTACTCCGTGTCGTCGATGGCCGAGCCGAGGCCGGCGCCGGCCTCGATGAACACCTCGTGGCCGTTCTGGGTGAGCTCGCGGACGCCGGCGGGGGTCATCCCCACCCGGTATTCGTCGGCCTTGATCTCGGCGGGGACTCCTACCTTCATGACAGTTACCTCGGTCCGGGGGTGGTGGAGACGATCTCACGGCCGCGCAGGGCAAGCCAGAATTCGATGCGACTGCGTGCCGATCCGAGATCGCGGCCGGTGAGCTCCTCGATCTTGCGGATGCGGTAGCGCAGGGTGTGGCGGTGGCAGTACAGACGGCGGGCGGCGCGCTCCCACTGGCCGTTCTCCTCGATGAAGGCCTCCAGCGACCGCAGCAGCTCGCCGCCGTAGTGGCCCTCGCCCTGCTCGATGGGGCCGAGCAGGGATTCGCAGAACAGGCGAAGCGCCTCGTCGTCCTGCAGCGACAGCAGGAGCTGGAAGGAGCCCAGGTCACGGTAGGACGCCACCAGCGGGCGGGTCGGCTCGACCAGCCCGTCGCCGTTGGAGGCCGCCGGGACGGGGTCGGGACTCATCCCCATGGTGCGGGCGTCCAGCGCGCAGCGGGCCTCGTGGTAGCTCTCGCGGGCGCGGGCGACGGGCACGGCGCGCCCCACGGCGGCCGGGACCGGGATGCGCAGCGCCTCGTGCACGCGCACGACGATCCGCCGGGCGAGCTCGAGCAGCTCCTCCTCGTCCACCCCGGGGATCAGCGCGCAGGCGAGGGTGTCGTGGGTGGCCACGAGGCCGTCGACCGCCTCGGCACGCAGGGCCTCCACCAGCGGCGCCTCGATCGCGGCCGGGCGCAGCGGCGGCTCTCCGGCGGGGCCGAGCACGAGGGTGGCGGTCTGCTCGCCGAGCCCGAAGGGCTCCAGGCGGCGGGTCAGCTCCGCGCCGGTGAGGTCGCCGGACACGATGCCGGAGAGCACGTCGCCGGCCAGCCGCCGCTCGGTGGTGTCGGCCACCCGGCGGCGCAGCAGCTCGAAGGCGACCACGGTCACGGCCTGGTGCAGGATGAGGCGGTCGAACTCCGACAGGGGGCCGCTGTCCTTGACCCCCACGAGCCACGCCTGGGGCAGGCCGCCCCGGCCGGGGCCCTCGGCGCCGAAGATGGGCAGGGCCAGCCCGCGGCCGGCCACCTCGCCCTGGACGGGGGCGAACCCGCGGCCGTCGCCGCGGCGCGCGCGCTCGTGCAGCTCCTGGGAGAGGGCCTCCACCGACTCCGGGGCCAGCTCGCGGCGGAAGGTGCGCTGGGCGACCGGGGAGCCGCGGCCCTCGAAGACGAGCGCCGCGCCCCCGATGAGGGTCGACAGGGCCGCGGAGATGGCGTCCAGGCCGCGCTCGCCCAGGACGATCCGCTGCAGGCGCTCCTGGGCGGCGATCGACCGTTGCAGCAGCGCGTACTGCTCGTTGACCAGGCGGCTGAACGCCTGCTCGGTGACCGCGATGAACGGGGTGTCGTAGGGCACCTCGAAGACGACGAAGTCCCGCTCCTGGGCGGTTTCCAGCAGCGCCAGCGGGATCGTCTTGTGCACGAAGCCGGTGCCGACCCCCAGCCCGGCCAGCCCGTGGTCGGCCAGCCGGTGCACGTACTCGCGCTGGACGGTCTCGGTGTCGAGGTTCATCCCCGTGGTGAGCAGCAGCTCGCCGCCCGACAGCCACGGCGAGGGATCGGCCAGCTCGGAGATGTGGACCCAGCGCAGCGGGGCGTCCAGCGTCGCCTCCCCCGAGACCGGGGCGATGTCCAGCGAGGTCAGCAGCTCACGGACGCTCAGCATGGGTCAGCCCGTCATGCGATCGGACGCCGCCTCCAGCACCGGGCGCAGGACGCTGTGGATCTCGGCGAACTCCTCGGGGCCGGAGATGAGCGGCGGCGAGAGCTGCACCACCGGGTCGCCGCGGTCGTCGGAGCGGCAGATGAGCCCGCGGCGGAAGAACTCGCCGGAGAGGAAGCCGCGCAGCAGCGACTCGGCCTCCGCGGAGGAGAACGTCTGCTTGGTCTCCTTGTCGCGGACCAGCTCGATCGCGCAGAAGTACCCGTCGCCGCGCACGTCGCCGACGATCGGCAGGTCGCGCAGGGACTCGAGCATGGCCCGGAAGGCGGGCGCGTGGGTGCGCACGTTCTCCAGGATGTCCTCGTCCTCGAACACCTCGATGTTGGCCAGGGCCACCGCGCAGGCCACCGGGTGGCCGGCGAACGTGTAGCCGTGGGCGAAGGACTCGTTGCCGTGCAGGAACGGCTCCATCAGCTTGTCCGAGGTGATCATCGCCCCGAGCGGCGCGTAGGCGGAGGTGATGCCCTTGGCCGTGGTGATGATGTCGGGCTGGTAGTCGTAGCGCTGGGCGCCGAACCATTCGCCGAGCCGGCCCCACGAGCAGATGACCTCGTCGGAGATCATCAGCACGTCGTAGTGGTCGCAGATCTCGCGGATGCGCTGGAAGTACCCGGGCGGCGGCGTGAAGCACCCGCCGGCGTTCTGCACCGGCTCCATGATCACGGCGCCGACGGTGTCGGGCCCCTCGAACTCGATCCGGTCGGCGACCGCGTCGGCGAGGTTCTCGGCCCCGTACCCGGGGGCCAGGCGGTAGAGGTTGGTGTTGGGCACGTGGCACCCGCCGGGGGTGAACGGCTCGAACGGCTCGCGCAGCGCGGTGATGCCGGTGGCGCTCAGGGCGCCGAGGGTGGTGCCGTGGTAGGCGGTGTGGCGCGCGATGAGCTTCGTCTTGTTCGGCTTGCCGCGGAGCTTGTGGTACTGGCGGGCGAGCTTGATCGCGCTCTCCACCGCCTCGCTGCCGCTGTTGGTGAAGAAGACGCGGTTGAGGTCGCCGGGGGCCAGCGAGGCGACCTTGGCGGCCAGCTCGATCGCCTTGGGGTGGGCGTAGGACCAGGTGGTGAAGAAGGCCAGGTCGGCGGCCTGGTCGGCTCCGGCCTGGGCGACCTCCTGGCGGCCGTGCCCGATGTTCGTGCAGAACAGCGAGGAGAGGCCGTCGAAGTACTTGTTGCCGTGGTCGTCCCACACGTGGCAGCCGTCACCGCGGACGATGATCGGCACCTCGGCCCCGCGCTCGTAGGCGCCCATGCGGCTGAAGTGCATCCACAGGTGCTTGCGCGCAAGCTCCTGGTATTCGGCGGAGACACTGTCCGATGTGGCGGCCATGGCCATCGCCCTCCCGTGGGTCGACTCGTTGTGCGAAAAGGCGCATCAACGGGACAGGGCCCGCCTTGCACAGGGGGATCATGCCTCAAATGGGTGCGGTGAGTTGTCCGATCTGGACATCACGGCGCATCGGCACCCGGTTCGTGCACCTGCCCGGCAGTAGGCTGCCGCCATGCTGAACCACGATCGTCGCGGCACCGGCGAGCCGCTCCTCCTCGTCCACGGCATCGGCTCGCGCTGGCAGGTCTGGGGGCCGGTGCTCGACCGCCTGGCCGCCGAACACGACGTCATCGCCCTGGACATGCCGGGCTTCGCGGGCTCGGCGCCCCTCCCCGGGCGCACCGACATCGCCGCCCTCACCGACGCCGTCCAGGCGTTCGCCGCGGAGCTGGGCCTGGAGCGCTGGCACGTGGCGGGCAACTCCACGGGCGGCGGGGTGGCGCTCGAGCTGGCCCATCGCGGCGTGGTGGCCTCGGCCACGGCCGTCTCGCCGATCGGCTTCTGGTCCTCCCGCGAGCGGGCGTTCTGCCAGGGCTCCCTGGCCGCCACCCGGCTGCTGGCCGCGGGGCTGCGCGACGCCGGGCTGGCCGCCCCGATCGTGTCGAGCCCGATCGGGCGCACCCTGGCCATGGGCCAGACGTTCGCGCGGCCGTGGCGGCTGACCGCCGAGGATGCGCTGGGGGACATCGAGGACTTCCTGGACTGCCCGGCGTTCGCGGACACCAGCGCCGCCTTCACCGGCTACGTCGCGCCGTTCGACCACGGGGACGTCCCCGTGACCGTCGCGTGGGGCACCCGCGACATGCTCCTGCTGCCCCGCCAGGCGCGGCGCGCGCGCCGCGTGATGCCGCGGGCCACGCACGTGTGGCTGCCGGGGTGCGGGCACGCGCCGTTCGCCGACGACCCGGAGCTGGTGGCGGGTGTGCTGCTGGAGGGGGCCCGCGCCTAGGCGGTCTGCGTGCTGCGGGCGCCGCTGGGCCCGGGCACGAGGGCCGAGGCGCCGATGACGAGCACGAAGGCCAGCGCCTGCACGACGATGCCCAGGGCGTCGCCCGGCAGCGGATCGCCGAAGACGAGGATGCCGCCCATGACGCAGCTGACGTTGGCGGCGGTGCCGGTGACGGCGATGACCGGGACGGCCTCGCCGTCCTGCAGCCCGCGGGCCGAGGCGTAGAAGGCCACGACGGAGGCGGCGACGGCGGCGATGAGCCAGGGGCTCAGCAGGCCGGCGGGGCCCATCGTCCCGAGCAGGCCGGTGAGGGCCTTGATGGCGACGTCGCTGACGCCGAAGAGGAGACCGGCGGCGGCGCCGAGCATGACGCCGTGGTGCTCGCGGGGGGCGCCGACGCGCGGCCCGAGGATGAGCAGGAGCCCGACCGCGAAGAGGCCGACCTCGAAGGCGAGCATGGCGGGCACGGTGTAGCTGGAGTGGGCTCCGTGGGTGGCGGGCTGGGTGAGGGCGAACATCGCCAGGCCCAGCGCGGTGAGGCCCAGGCCCCACCATTGGCGCCGGCCGACGCTGATCCCGAAGATCCGGTCGGCCATCACGGCGATGAGGGCCACGCCGCCGGCGAGCACGACCTGCACCAGCGAGAGGGGCGCCAGGGCCAGTGCCCCGACGTGGAGGACCCAGGCGCCGGCGGCGACGCCCATGCCCACCAGGAACCAGCGGGAGCGGAACAGGCCGGCGGCGGAGGCCAGCGGGTGGCGGATGTCCACCGCGGGCGCGGCGTTGGCGCCCCGGAACTTGAAGAAGAAGCCCAGGTTGGCCGCGATGGCGCACAGAAGCGCCAGAAGGATGCCGAATTCAAGCGTCATAAAGGGGGGAGCACCGTGGGGAGAGGCCGCCACCGGTGTCGTCGAGCGATCGGTTCGAACTCGACGGGTCCGGCGGGCAATCGTGCCCCGACGTGCTCTTTCACCGTAGCGAACATGAGCCGAGATGGAAGCCGGTGGAGGTTAAATGTTGGTAAGAGAGCGGTATATGTCGCGTTGGGAGCGGCTTTCGGCGCATTCAGCCGGGCGCGTGAAACACCCCCGCCCGCCGTGGCGGCGGCTATTCTCGCCCCCTCATGTCGCTGCCGCTCTCCCTGATCATCATCGTGGCGTCCACCGCCCTGGCCGTCGCCGCCATGCTGGTGGCGCGCCACTTCGCGCCGGAGGGCAGCCGCTTCACCGACAGCGATCGCGCCGCCGGCGTCTTCGGGGTCATCGGCACCGCGTTCGCCATCCTGCTCGGCTTCGTCGTGCTGCTGGCCTTCGACAGCTACTCGCACGCCAAGACCACCGCGGCCACCGAGGCGACGGCCGTGGCCGACTCCTTCCAGACCGCCTCGCTCTTCCCCGCCGCCGAGCGCGACGACCTCGAGGGGGCGCTCATCTGTTACGCGCGGGCCGTCATCCACCAGGGCTGGCCCGCGATGCGGGCCGCCCAGCCCAGCTCCGGCGTCGAGGTGTGGACCTACCGGCTGGAGCGCGTGGCCGACGCGCTGCACCTGCAGGGCACCAAGCAGGACGACGCCTTCACGGCCCTGCTGTCCAACCGGGACACCCGCGAGGAGGCGCGGCGCGAGCGGGTCGGCGCGGCCGGGCACACCGTCCCCACCATCATGTGGGTGCTGCTGGTGCTGGCCTGCGTGGCGCCACTGCTCTTCCTGCTCTGCTTCGCCGATCCGGGCGAGCCGGCCCTGGTGCAGAGCCTGCTCATGGGCGCCGTGGCGGCGCTCATCGCGGCGGCCATCCTGGCCGTGCTCGTGCTCGACAGCCCCTTCTCGGGCAAGGACGGGTCCATCGAGCCCAAGGCGATGCAGTACACCCTGCGGGTGATGGAGCACGACCGCACCATCACGCGCGGCTCCCCGTCGGCCCCGTGCGACGCCAACGGGCGCCCGCTGCGCGCCTGATCGCCCGATGCCCTCCGGCCGGCCCCTGCTGCTCGTCGACATCGACGGCGTGATCTCGCTCTTCTCGCCCCCGCGCGCCGGCACCGTTCCGCCGCGGCTGGGCAGCGGGTCGTGGCACCAGGTGGAGGGCATCGCCCATCTGCTTTCGGCACAGGCCGCGCACCACCTGCTGGACCTGCAGGAGGTCTACGACCTGGCGTGGTGCAGCGGGTGGGAGGAGCGCGCCAACGAGCATCTCCCCCACCTCCTCGGCCTGCCGGTGCTGCCCACCCTGAGCTTCGATCGCAATCCCGGCCGTGGCCACGCCCACTGGAAGCTGGCGGCGATCGAGGCCTTCGCCGGCCCGGACCGGC
>CAZXNX010000142.1:0-6593 GCA_964642225.1 uncultured Solirubrobacteraceae bacterium
CCGCTGGGCCGCGGCTTCCTCACCGGCGCCATCACCACGATCGACGACCTGGAGGACAACGACTTCCGCCGCTTCAGCCCGCGCTTCGCCCAGGAGCACCTCGACGCCAACCTGGCGATCGTCGACGTCGTCAAGGCGCTGGCGGCCGAGAAGGACTGCACGCCCGCGCAGCTCGCGCTGGCGTGGCTGCTCTCCCAGGGCGACGACGTGGTGCCGATCCCCGGCACGCGCAGCGCGTCGCGGCTGGACGAGAACGCCGGCGCGGTCGACGTCGTGCTCAGCGCGGACGAGCTGGCCCGCATCGCCGACGCCGTCCCGCCGCCGTCCGGCGAGCGCTACGCGCCCGGCGGCATGGCCAGCGTGCGCCGCTGACCCTGACGTGCTCCAAGAAACGATCGCTCAGCGATCGTTTCCTGGAGCTCAGGCGCTCAGGCGCCGCCGTAGTGGCGCAGGAAGAGCGCCTCGGCCAGGGCGATGTGCTCGATCTCCGACGGGTGCACGCTCTCGTTGGGGGCGTGGATGAGGCAGGTCGGCTCCTCGACGCCGTAGAGCATGATCTCGGCGTCGGGATAGGTCTCCGCCAGCACGTTGCACAGGGGGATCGAGCCGCCCTGGCCCTCGGTCGCCAGCTCGGCGCCGTAGGCCTCCTCCAGGCCCTGCTTCAGCGCGTCGAACCCGGGGCCGTCGAGGGACCCGGTGAAGGGGTCGCCGTTGGCCACCGGCTCGGCGGAGAAGCGCAGGTTCCACGGCACACGCGACCGCAGATGGGCGATGAGCGCCTCCTGGGCCGCCGCGGCCTTCTCCCCCGGCGGGACGCGCAGGCTCACGCGGGCGCGGGCGGACGCCTGGATCGCGTTGGCCGAGCCGACCACCGGCGGCACGTCGATGCCGATCACCGTGGCCGCATACCGCGACCAGAGCATGTCGGCGGGGGTGCCGGTGCCGATGAGGTCGACCCCGTCCAGGACGGTCGCGTCGGAGCGGAAGCGATCGGCCGGGTAGCCGATGCCCGTCCACGTGCCGGTGTTGTCGAGGCCGTCGACGGTGGTGTTGCCGTCCTCGTCGTGCAGGGAGGCGAGCATCCGCACCATCGCGGCGATCGGGTCCGGGGCGGGGCCGCCGAACATGCCGGAGTGCATCGCGCTGCCGAGCGCCTCGACGGTGACGTCCACGGCGGTCATGCCGCGCAGCGTGGTCGTGAGCGTCGGGATCCCCAGCGCCGCGTTGCCGGCGTCGACGACGCAGATGGTGTCGGCCCGCAGCAGCTCGACGTTGTCGGGGACGAACCGCTCCAGGCCGCCCGTGCCCTGCTCCTCAGAGCCCTCGACGATGAGCTTGATCGTGCACGGGAAGGAGCCGTCGACGGCCTGCAGCGCGCGCAGCGCGGTCAGGTGCATGACGATGTTGCCCTTGCAGTCGGCGGTGCCGCGGCCGTACCAGCGCCCGTCGGGCTTCTCCGTCAGCTCCCACACCGGCGTCTCCCACGCGTCCTCGCCCAGCGGCGGCTGCACGTCGTAGTGGCAGTAGAGCAGCACGGTCGGGGAGCCCTCCGGGCCCGGGGCCACGCCGTGCACGCAGGCGCTGCCGTCGGGCGTCGGGGAGGCGGTCACGTCCTGCAGGCCCACCTCGGTGAAGGCGTTCACGACCCAGTCGGCCGCCTTCTGGCACTCCGAGGCCGGCTCCTGCTGGGGGTCGGCCACCGAGCGGAAGGACACCAACTCGGTCAGATCGGATTTGGCCTGCGGCATGAGCTCGCTGACCTTGGCGCGCAGTGCATCAGACGACATGCTTGCTCCTTGTTCGGGTGGGGCCGTGCAGGGCCCGCGCCAGCGGGGTGCTGCGATCCAGGACGGACTCCTCGACCTCTTCGGTGACATCTTGGCGGGTGTCGCCGCGATGGCGCACCGCGTAGACGAGAAGGCCGAGCAGCATGGCGATGACGCCGGAGACGGTGTCGAGCGTGTCGAAGGAGCCGAACTGGGCCAGGCAGGCCAGGCCGGCGATGATCGGGATGGTCACGCCGCCGGGCAGCCTGGGCCCGGTGCCGGGCCACTTGCGCCACGCCAGGACCCCCGCCGCGACGTTGACGATGATCATCGCGATGAGGGCGACGATGTTGCCGACGGCGACGACGAAGTCGATGTTGGAGAAGAGGACGAGGACCAGCCCGATGAGCCCGACGAGCCCGACGCTCACCCACGGGAAGCCGGCCGGGGTGCGCAGGCCGGCGCGCTCGGGGATGTCGCGCTGGACCACGAGCCGCAGGGTGATCTCGCTGGCCCCGAGCACCTGGGCGTTGGCGCCCGACAGGGTGGACAGGCAGGCGGCGAAGGCGATGAGCTGGCCGCCCCAGTCGCCCATGAGGACGTCGGCGGCCTGCGCCACGCCGGCCGGGCCGAACTCCTTGATGCCGCTGGCGAGCATCGCCACGACCACGCCCATGTAGATGACGATCGAGATGAGGACGGCGCCGATCACCGCGCGCGGCACGGTCTTGGCCGGGTCCTTCACCGAGCTGGACATGTTCGTCACCACGTTGAAGCCGGTGTAGGCGGTGAAGAGCAGGGCGCTGGTGGCGAAGATGGAGCCGTTGCCGCGCGGCTCCAGCGGGCTGAAGTCCGACCCGGTGATCGCGGCCAGGCCGTAGCCGATGAACACGAAGAGCAGGCCGATCTTCAGCCCGACGACGTACGTCTCGGCCTTGCCGACCAGGGCGGCGGGGCCCAGGTTGAGCCCGATGACGAGCAGGACGCAGACGATGCCCGCCGCGGTGGCGCCGACCTCGCTGAGGAAGTAGTCGTGCAGGTAGGCGCCGAACGACACTGCCAGGAACGCCACCATGAGCACGGCGTTGAGGTAGAAGCCCCACATCACCAGGAACCGCCAGGGGCGGCCGATGAGCCCGGAGATCGGCTCGTACCCCGAGTCGCCGGGGGCGGCGCGCGCCGCCACGGCGACGAACGACAGCGCCGAGACGAGCATGATCGCCCCGGCGATCCCGTAGCTGATCAGGGCGCCCGGGCCCGCCTCGTTGATCGCGGTGCCGGACAGGGTGAAGACGCCTCCACCGACCATCGCGCCGACCGCGAAGGCCAGGCATGGGATGAGGCCGATCGTCCCGCGGTCGGGATCGGCGGTCGGTGCGGCGCTGGCCGCGGGTGCGTCGCTCATCTACTTGATGACGTTGATCTCTTGATTGATGGTGTCGCTCTGTGGTTCGCCGCCGATGACCGAGTCGAAGCGGTAGTCCTTGAACCGCTTCACGAACGCCGCCACCCGCTTGGGGCAGTACGTGGCGAGCACGAAGAACTCGGCTCGCGGGATGTTGACGTCCGCGGTGATCGGCCGTGCCCCGGGCCCGGACGTGCCGGTGCCGAGCTGCTGGTCGAGGATCGCGCCGGGCAGGTCGTTGCCGGCCAGCTCGCACACCGGGCCGCCGTCGTCGCCGAAGGCGCGCACGAGGACCTTGGTGTCGGCGGGCACGGGGAGCCCGGCGTGGCGGAACGTGGCCTGCAGCTGGCGGGCCTTGGCCTGGGCGGCCTGGTTGTTCTCGGCCTTCTCGAAGGACACGATGCCGAAGACCAGCAGCGCGCCCAGCACGAGGCCGACGACGAGGTAGAGGACGCGGTTGCCGCGGTCGTGGTGCTCCTCGGGCTCCGGGGCGGTGGGCGTGGGGTCGGGCGCGGTGCTCATGCGACCACCTCCTCGCCGGGCGTCTCGTCGCGGTCGATCTTCCAGCTCGGCTTGCGCAGCCGGTAGAGGAGGAAGGGGACGAGCAGGCCGATGATCCCGACCCCGCCCGCGACGATCGCCACGTAGACGACCGGGCTGTCGTTGCCGAACTGCGACGGCGGGACGAAGCCGATGAAGAAGGCGACGATCGTGGAGAGGAACCCGACGGCGCACAGCAGCCCCAGGAACGGGGCGCGGTAGCCGCGCGGATGGTCGGGCTGGTCGCGGCGCAGCTTGACCGCGGTGATGAACATCAGCACGTAGACGATGAGGTACACCTGCGTGGTCATCACCGAGAAGATCCAGTAGGCGCTGGAGACGTTGGGGATGAAGGCGTAGAGGCAGGCGATGATCGACGTGACCACGCCCTGGGCGACGAGGATGTTGACCTGGATGCCCTTGCTGTTGAGCTCCTGGAAGCGCGGCGGCAGGTAGCCGTGCTCGCGGCCGATGAGCAGCAGGCCGGTGGACGGCCCGGCCAGCCAGGCGAGCATCCCGCCGAGCGAGGCGACGATGAGCATCATCGCCACCACGGGGACCATGAAGCTGATGTCGAAGTAGCCGAAGAACGCCTCGAACGCCTGCATCACGCCGGCCGTGAGGCTGATGTCGCCCGCCGGGACGACCCAGCTGATGGCCAGCGCGGGCAGGATGAAGATGAGCAGGACCAGGCCGATGGCCAGGAACATCGCCTTGGGGAACTCGCGCGGCGGGTCCTTGAGGTCCGACACGTGGACCGCGTTCATCTCCATGCCCGAATAGGAGAGGAAGTTGTTGACGATGAGCACGAGGCTGGCCACGCCGGTCCACGCCGGGATCAGGTTGTCGGTGGTCATCGGGGCCGCCGAGGTGTTGCCGCCCAGCAGGTAGGCGACGCCGAGGCCGACGAGCACCGAGCCGGGGATGAGGGTGCCGATGACCAGGCCGGAGCTGGCGAGCTTGGCGATCGCCTTGATGCCCTTGGAGGAGACCAGGACGGCGGCCCAGTAGACGCTGATGATCACGATCGCCGTGTACAACCCGTTGCTGGCCAGGTCGGGGTTGATGACGTAGGCGAACGTGCTGGCCACGTAGGCCAGCAGGCTCGGGTAGTAGAAGATCGTCATCGCGAACTGGCACCAGATCGCCAGCAGCCCAAGCGGGGCGCCCAGCGCCTCGGTGACCCAGCGGTAGACGCCGCCCGACCAGCCCGAGGCCAGCTCCGCCGCCACCAGCGCCTGCGGGAGCAGGAAGAGGATGGCGGGGACGACGTAGAGGAACACCGCCGAGAGGCCGTAGACGCCCATGGTGGGCGCCGAGCGCAGGCTCGCCACCGAGCCGGTGGTCATGAAGGCCAGCGCCAGCCACGTGATCACGTTCTTGCGCGTGACGATCTTCACCGGGGCCTTGGTCACGGACCCGATGGCGTGGGCGGCCTGATCAGCGGGGATGTCGGTCACGGGACGAGGTCTCCTCCACGGAAAAGGCGTGGTGCCACGCCCTCGGCGCCCACCCTCTCACGACCGCCGGAGGCATTCCATCCGTAGCGGGCACGGAGCCGGGAAAGCCGATGATCTAGGGTCTTGGGCATGCCCCTGATCCCCACCGTCGTCGAACGCACCGCCCGGGGCGAACGCGAGTACGACATCTTCTCGCGCCTGCTCAACGAGCGGATCATCTTCCTCGGCCAGCAGGTCGACGACCAGATCGCCAACCTCGTCGTGGCCCAGCTCCTGCACCTGGAGTCGGCCGATCCCGACAAGGACATCTCGATCTACATCAACTCGCCCGGCGGCTCGATCACGGCGGGCATGGCGATCTACGACACGATGAACTTCATCAAGCCGGACGTCGCCACGATCTGCTGCGGGATCGCGATGAGCATGGGCTCGCTGCTGCTGTGCGGCGGCGCCAAGGGCAAGCGCACCTCGCTGCCCAACAGCCGCATCCTCATCCATCAGCCCAGCTCCCCCGGCTTCGAGGGACAGGCCACGGACATCGAGATCCACGCCCGCGAGATCATCAAGACCCGCAAGAACCTCGAGCGCATCTACGCCAAGCACACCGGGCAGACCGAGGAGCAGGTGCACATCGACCTTGAGCGCGACCGCTTCTTCACGCCCGAGCAGGCGATGGAGTACGGCCTCATCGACTCGATCCTGGAGCCCCACTAGGTCCCGCCGATGGTCCGTCTGGGTGTCTGTGCCGCGTTGGCGGTCGCCGCGACGGCCATCGGATGCGGAGACGCCGCGACGACGGCCACGACCGGGACGGCCGTGCCCGCCGGGCGGCTGGGCGCGACGCCGCCGTTCGCGATCAGGGCGCCCCAGCAGGTCGCCGTGCGCGTCGGTGAGCCCACGACCGTGGAGCTCACGATCGTCAACAACACGCGGCGCGTGCACACCCTCACGGTGCAGGGACGGGCGAGTGCCATCGACGCGACGATGGCGCCCGACACGGTGACCGCGCATCCCCTGGAGTCCGCCGGCGTGCGGATGACCCTGCTCGCCCACGCGCCCGCGGCCGGCGCCCGGCTCGAGATCATCGTGTCCCCCCAGGGGAACCTGCTGCAGGCCGTGCGGGCGACCGTCAGCGTCGACGCCCGCCCCGGCTGACCGGCGCCGACCCGATCAGCGAGCGCCGCCGTCCCAGGCGGGGGTGGCGGCGAGCGCCTGCACCGCCGCCGCGTGGCCGCGGGCCCGCAGCTCGTCGATCCGATCGAAGGCGAACAGCCCCACCTCCCGCACCGGCGGCCTGATCACCAGCGCGGCGTGGCGGGCCGCCGCGGCCGCCTCGTCGGAGGCCCCCAGGGTGACCGCCCGCATGAGGATCTCGCGCAGGGACGGCTGGCGCAGATGCTCACCGCCGGCGTCCCCCACCGC
>CAZXNX010000143.1:0-6584 GCA_964642225.1 uncultured Solirubrobacteraceae bacterium
CGGTCTACATCATGATGTTGCCGGGTTTCGGGATCGTCAGCGAGATCCTCGCGGTCAAGGCCCGAAAGCCGATCTTCGGCTACCGGATGATGGCCTTCTCGCTCCTGGCCATCGTGCTGCTGGGCTTCACGGTGTGGGCCCACCACATGTTCGTCTCCGGGATGCAGAACTGGATCCGCGTCCCGATGATGCTCACCACGGCGATCATCGCGGTGCCGACCGGCATCAAGATCTTCTCCTGGCTGGCCACCCTGTGGCGCGGCGTGCTCAAGATGGACACCCCGATGCTGTTCGCGCTCGGGTTCCTGACGATGTTCACCCTGGGCGGCATCTCGGGCGTGATGCTCGCGCTGGTGCCGCTGGACATCTATGTGAGCGACACGTACTTCATCGTCGCCCACATCCACTACGTCCTCTTCGGCGGCTCCGTCTTCACGATCTTCGCCGGCGTCTACTTCTGGTTCCCGAAGATGACCGGGCGGATGTACAACGAGCGGCTCGGCAAGATCCACTTCTGGACGACGTTCGTCTTCTTCAACGCGACCTTCGCGCCGATGCACCTCATCGGGGTCGAGGGGATGCCCCGTCGCGTGGCCGACTACGCCGAGCAGTTCGCGACGTGGAACGTGATCATCTCGGTGGCCAGCTTCGGCCTCGGGCTCAGCGCGCTGATCTTCCTCTACAACATCGTCAGCAGCTGGCGCAGCGGCCCGCGCGCCGTCGCCAACCCGTGGCGGTCGCTCACGCTGGAGTGGCAGGTCTCCTCTCCCCCGCCGGTCTTCAACTTCGACGCGATCCCCACCGTGGTCGGTGGTCCCTACGAGTACGGCGTGCCCGGTGCGGTGCACGGTGTCCTCCAGGACCCCAAGGTCCCGACACCCGTCGGTGCGGTCGCCACCCCAACGGGAGGTTCCTGATGCACAAGGTTCTCGTCATCGCCAACCAGACGATCGCCGGCCGGCCGGTGCTCGAGGCGGTCCGTCGCCGGCACGAGGAGCATCCCGACACCCGCGTGATCATCTGCGTGCCCCGGTCGACGCCGACGCACGGCACCGTCGCCTACGACGACGTGCTCTACGACGCCGCCCAGATCCGCGTGGACCTCGCCCGTCGGGTCCTCCTGGACGAGGGCATCGACGCGATCGGCGAGGTCGGCGACCCGGACGCCTACGCCGCCACCATGGACGCGGTGCTGGAGTACGAGCCGGACGAGATCATCATCTCCACCCTGCCCGGCACCCTCTCGGGCTGGCAGCGCCGCGATCTCGTCGAGCGCGTCACCGACGCCACCGGCCTCCCGGTCGAGCACGTCGTGGTCGACCTGGACTCCGAGGGCATCCCCTTCCACGTCACGCTCGTGGTGGCCGCGCGCACCGCGTCCAGTGACCGGCTCATCAGCCACCTCAAGGCCGAGGTGCGGGAGCGGGACAAGCCGGAGCTGTTCATCCTCGTGGTGCCGCAGGAGGGCCGCAGCGCCAACGCGGGCAAGGCGGCGCTCGGGCGCCTGCGCCAGATGCGCGACGCGCTGCAGAGCCACGGCTCGTCCGCGGCCGGCATGGTCGGCGACCCCGACCCGTACACGGCCACCATGAACGCCCTGCACTTCTTCCGTGTCGACGAGGTCGTCATCTCGACCCTCGACGCGACCCGGTCCGGCTGGCTGCGCGCCGACCTCATCGAGCGCGTGCGCAAGTCGACCGACAAGGTCGTCGAACACATCGTCCCCGACCGGGCGCAAGCCACCGCCTAGGCCCGGAGTCCGCAATGGAAGCCGCCAGCATCGCCCACGTCGCCCACGACGATCACCACCACGGCCCGCCCGAGGCCAACAAGAGCTCGCGGGTCGACGCCCAGACGCTCGGGATGCTGCTGTTCATCATCTCGGAGCTGATGCTCTTCGGGGCGTTCTTCACGGCGTACTTCTTCATCCGCGTCGTGAACGACGACCCGTGGCCTCCCGGCCCCGAGGCGCTGCCCATCCCGGTGGCGGTGGTCAACACCTTCGTCCTGCTCTCGTCGTCGCTGACGATGCACTGGGCGCTGCACGCCGCGCGCAACAACAACCGGTGGGCGATGAAGGCCGGGATGATCACCACGATGCTCCTGGGCGCGACCTTCCTGGCGACCCAGATCAACGAGTACATCCACCTGGGCTTCTCACCGCAGACGAACGCGCAGGGCTCGGTCTTCTACGGCCTCACCGGCCTGCACGGCTTCCACGTGCTGATCGGCCTGATCCTGCTGGCGATCGTGACGGTGCGGGTGTTCCGCGGGCACTTCAGCCCCGAGCAGCACCGCGGGCTCGAGGTGCCGGGCATCTACTGGCACTTCGTCGACGGCATGTGGATCATCGTGTTCACCTCGCTGTACATCCTGTAGGCAGCTGAGCGCCGCCCGGCCTCGCCGTGCCCTCCCGCAACCCGCTGAACTCCGAGGACGCCGCCTTCCGGTGGCTCGTGTACCTCGTGATCGCCACCGCGGCCCTCGTGGCCGTCGTGCTCCTCATCCGGGCCCTCACCTAGGGCTCCTCTGCCTCGGGGCCACGGCGGCCCGTACGGCCCCCCCCCGGGGCGCCGGTCAGCGCACCCACGACGCCGCGGGCAACATCCAGCGGCATTAGACCGAGAACTGTGCCACGCGGCAGGTGATCACTTGACGGTGAGCGTCCCCACCATGCCCGCGGCACGGTGGCCCGGGACGGTGCAGAAGAAGGTGTAGGTGCCGGCCTTGACGGTGGTCGACAGCTTGTTCTCGCCCTTGTTGATGACCGGCGTCTTGCCCAGCACGGCGCCGTTGGTGCCCTCCTGCAGCGCGACGTTGTGCGGCACGCCGGAGGTGTTCTTGAAGGTGACCTCCAGGGGGCCCGGCGTCGCCGTGGCCTTGTTGCTCGTGTAGGCGAGCTGGCCGTTGGGGTCGGCCTCGGTCGGCAGGACGCCGTTCTTGGCCACGGTGGGCGCGCCGGCGCCGGCGGGCTTGACGGCGTCGGCGAGGGCGCCTGCGTCCTTGCCCGGCGAGGAGACGGCGTCGGCCACGTAGGTGGCCACGTCGCTGGCCGTCTGGCCGGTGACGAGCTTGGCCGGCATCACGCCGTTCATGTTCGGATAGAGGATCTGGCGGTGCACGACCCCGCGGATCGCGTCGCGGCCGAAGCCGTCCTTGATCGACTGCTGGAAGGCCTGGTCGAGGTTGGGGCCGGTGACCCCCTTGGTGCCCGCCCGGCTGAGGACGTGGCAGGAACCGCAGTTCTTGACGAACGCGACCTTCCCCGCGACCTGGTTGTCGTTCTTGGGATCGTCGTTCGCGGCGCAACCGGTCAGGAGCGTGAGCGCTCCGACGACGATGGTGGCCTTGAAGGCAGCGGCTCGCATGATGGGCGATGCTATCCGAGCGGACGGCGGCGATGGAAGGGTGTTTGGGCGAGCGGGCCCGCAGGCGCCCTACGACCTGCCCACGCGGTACGCTTCCGGTCCCATGAGCACCGCTACCCGATACCGACTCCGCACGCCTTCGACCGGTCGCGAGATCGTCCTGGAGGCCGAGCCCGGCAAGGTCTACGTCGACCGGGAGACCGGCGAGCGTCTCGACATCGTGGCCCAGGTCACCCCGGTCGAGTCCGCGTCGTCCCTGCCTTTCGCGGTGGCCAACCTGCGCACGTGCCCCTGGTGCAAGCAGCTCGCCCAGCGCGACCTCAACGACTGCCCGACCTGCGGCCGCCGTATGGGCCCCACGGGCTCCTGATCCTTCCCGCCATGACCCGCGTCCTCCACTCCATCGCCGTGTGCGCCGCCGTCGCGGCGCTCAGCGCCGGGGTGACCGCCTGCGGCGGCGGCGGCTCGGGCACCGGCTCGAACCCCAAGAACGCGCCGGCGCTGCTGCCGCCCAAGGACGCCGAGGCGCCGCTCGTCTCGTCCGGCAGCACGACGACCGCCACCACGGCCACCACCGCGACCACGCCGGACACCGGCGCGGACACCAGCGGTGACACCAGTGGGGATACCAGTGGTGACACGAGCGGTGACACCGGTGGGGATACCAGTGGTGACACGGGCGGTGACACGGGCGGCGACACCGGCGGGAACACCGACAGCGGCGGCGCCGTGGCGCCCAGCGACGGCACCGACGGCGGGACGACCGACAACAGCGGTTCCGGCGGCGCGACGGCCGGCGGCTTCAACGCCTTCTGCAAGCAGAACCCGGGCGCCTGCCCCTAGCGCGCAGTTCCCAGACGTCTCCCAGGGTGGGCGACGACGTCGCTCCCATCCCGCTTCGTTCCCTGGGAGGAACCATGCGCAAGACCGCTGCCGTCGTGACGTCCATCCTGCTCTGCAGCGCAGTGCTCGCGGCCTGCGGATCGTGAAATACCCGGCCGCACCCGACAATCCGAACCTGAACTGGGAGATGTACGCGAACCTGGTGCAGTGATCGTGTCCTCCCGGAACGCAGAACGCCGCCCGGCCCGAGGGGCGCGAGCGGCGTCTGATGCGACGAGATGCGGTCGGGCGTCTAGCGCGCGACGGCCCCGCGGGCCGTGGTCGGCGTGACCACCGGCGTGGCCGCGCCGGGCGAGGCCGAGCCGCTGGTCGGCTTGGGGTCCGGCGTGCTGATCAGCGTGGCGCTGTAGGTCAGGCGCACGTCCTGGTACAGGCACTCGTAGGCCTTGAGCTTCCCCAGATCGTTCACCGACGGGATCAGCACGTCCGACGCGGTCGCGGCGGTGTTGCCGCACTTGGTCTTGACGCGGCTGGCGCGGTAGGACGTCGTCTTGCCCTGGCCGAGCGCCATGACCGGGGCCCACGAGGGCACCGACAGGGCGATGATGCGCCCCTTCTTGACAGCGAGCGTGCGCCCGAGCGGGAACTGCACCGTCTTGCCGAAGTACGGCCGCAGGTTGACGGTCGGGCTCCTCGTGACGTTGCGGTACGTGAGCTTGGCCTTGTCGGCCCGCAGCACGGCGATACCGGCGCGCGGATCGCCGAGGCCCAGGCCGCCGCCCGTGACCGAGCTGGGCTTGGTCAGGAACGCATCCTCGGTGGCGGTGGGCTTGCCCAGGGCCACGGTCCAGGCGACGATGCGCCCGTCCTTGGGGACCGTCATGAACGCGGTCTTGGTGCCGACCTTGACCTGGTAGGTCGTGGTGACGCTGAGGACCTGGCAGTCCACCTTGTCATTGGTCGCCACGGACCCCGTCCCCGGGCAGGGGAACTTGGGCAGAGGGCTGGGAAGCGCGCCGATTTCTGTGATCTTGGCGTGGGCCGCCGCTGGCAGCGCGAGCGCAGCCCCCACGGCGACGAGCGTCGCGATCGTGCGGTGTCGTAGAAGCATTGCCGATAAGAACACCAGAATCTGGCGTTCGATGCGGCAATAGACCGCCCAGTTGTGTGGCGGTGGACACGGAGATGGTTGCGCAGGCAATAGTATGTGGCGCATGGCGGCGATCGAGGCACAGGCGCTGGAGCGCCGCTACAAGTCGGGCCTGCGGGCGGTTGCGGGCATCGATCTGACGGTGCAGCCGGGCGAGGTGTACGGCTTCCTGGGGCCCAACGGCGCCGGGAAGACGACCACCGTGCGCATGCTCGTCACGCTGCTGCGGCCCACCGCCGGCCGCGCCACCGTGGCCGGCTTCGACGTCGCCACCCAGCCCGGCGAGGTGCGCAAGCGCATCGGCGTCGCGCTGCAGGAGGCGGCCCTGGACCCGCTCATGACCGGCACCGAGCTCATGGAGCTGCAGGCGACCCTGCACGGCATCCCCAGCGCGGACGTCGTCGACCGCGCCCAGGACCTCGTCGAGCGGGTCGGCCTGACCGAGGCGCGCGACCGCCGGGTCGGCACGTACTCCGGCGGCATGAAGCGCCGCCTGGACCTCGCCATGGCCCTCATCCACCGTCCCGAGGTGCTCTTCCTGGACGAGCCCACCACCGGGCTGGACCCCGTCTCCCGGTTGACCCTGTGGGAGGAGGTGCGCCGCCTGCGCGACGAGGGCACCACCGTCTTCCTCACCACCCAGTACCTGGAGGAGGCCGACGTGCTGGCCGACCGGGTCGGGATCATCAGCGACGGGCGCATCGTGGTCGAGGGCACCCCGGCCGCCCTGAAGGCCCAGGTCGGCCGCCCCCACCTGGACATCTCCCTCACGCCCGACGCCGATGTCGAGCGGGCCCGTTCCGTCGTGGCCCCCCACGGGGAGCTGCAGCCGCCCACCGGCGACGTGGACCTGCGCCTGACCGTCGAGCACGGCTCGGCGTCGATCGCCCCCGTCGTGCGCGCCCTGGACGAGGCGGGGCTGACGGTGGCCGGGATGCAGCTCGTGGAGCCCACGCTCGACGACGTGTTCGTGGCGCAGACCGGCAGCCACCTGGAAGGCGCCGAGGCCCCCGCCGCATGATGCTCGTCGCCTCCCTGGCGCTCGGGCGCCGGGCGCTGCGCAACGTGCTGCGCCGGCCCCAGTTCTTCGCGCCGCTCGTCATCTTCCCCACCGTCTTCCTGGCGGTGAACGTGGGCGGCCTCTCGCGCACCACCGACCTGCCCGGCTTCCCCCACGTCAACGGGTTCCTGGACTTCCAGCTCTCGGCCGGCATCACGCAGTC
>CAZXNX010000144.1:0-6574 GCA_964642225.1 uncultured Solirubrobacteraceae bacterium
GGGCCGGCCCGCCGCCGAGCTGGCCGCCACCGCCGGCGAGGACTTCGAGCTGTGCGCCTGCCTGCCCGCGGAGGCCACCCCGCCGCCGGGCTGCACCGTGGTGGGGCGCGTGGTGGCCGGGCCCGCCCGCGTCACCTTCCGCCGCGGCGACGGCGGGACGGTCGCGCTCGAAGGCTTCGAGCACGCCGTCTGATCAGGCGCCGGTCGTCCCCTTGGGGACGGTGCGCACCAGCCGCGCGAACACGACGATCCGCTGGGCGGCGCTGAACAGCGGGTGGCAGGCGGTGAGGACGAGCCGGTCGTAGCTGCGCCGCGCGATCACGCTCAGCTCCGTGGGCTGCACGATCTTCGTGTCCTGCACCGCGTAGGTGAGCGTCGCGTACGGCATCTTCAGGACGATCGTGTTGCCACGACGCAGCTCGTCGATGTGGCGGAACGGGGCCAGGTAGGTGGTGCGGTGGCCGGCGATCGCGGTGGTGCCGGGCACGCCGGGGAAGGGCGTGTCGTCGTAGAGGCCCGGGCCCTTGCGCAGGTCCCCGGGCGCCGATCCCTTCACCACCACGAAGTTCGCCCCGATACGGGGGATGATGATCCGCCCGGCCGCCTGCCCGCCGTGCAGGCGACGGTCCAGGGCCCGGCCGCGGAAGGCCACGCGCCGGCGCGTGGTGCCCAGGCCCGCCAGCGCACGCAGCTCCAGCGGCGACGGCGGCGTGGCCTGCAGCTTCTCCAGCTCGCCCGACAGCTCGTCCTGCTGGATGGTGGTGGTGAGCGCGGTGATCGGCTCCTGCCACACCAACGTCACCACGGCGTCGGCCAGGAGCACGGCGCCGGCCACGATGAGCACGGTCGACAGTGATCGCAGCGCGCGGCGCATGTCTCCCTAACCCCGGCGGAAGCCCGACGAGGTGCCGCCCAGCGAGCCGGGGCCCGCGTAGCTCACCGGGCCGCGCACGGTGACGTCGGGGCGCGCCTGCGGATCCGGCTGGCCGCGGACGGCGACGATCATGGTGGAGACGGCGCCGCCGAACACGACCGACCACAGCAGCCACGCCGCGGCGCCCGGTTGACCGGCCGCCACGCCGAGGAGCAGCGCCCAGGCGAACGAGGGCAACCCCGCGCCGCCGTAGCCGAGCTGGCCGGCCAGGGACACGAGCACCGCGGCGACCGGCAGCAGCGACAGGACGACGAGGAACACGCCGAGCCCGCGCCGCACCCGCACGGCCGGCGCGAGGATCGGGATCCACAGGTGCACGGGCAACACGAGCAGCGCGGCGGCGAAGGGGTTGACGATCCACGCCAGCCAGGCGGCCACCGCGACGACGAGCAGCAGGGCCGGCCCGGCGCCCTCCTCCTCCCGCAGCGAGGCGGCGCCGACCACGAGCGAGCGGCCCACGAGATGGCGTACGCCCCAGCCGAGCAGGAAGGCGAGCAGCGCCAGCAGGATGGGAGCCACAGCGACGGGGACCACGTCGGGCAGCACGGGCGCCGGCGGATGGATCGCCAGCACGCCGGTGGCGCCCATGAGGACGATCACGGCGGCCGCGAGCGCGAACGGGAGCGCCGTGGCCAGCGCCCACACCGCCCACACGAGGACCCGCTCGCCGCGGCGGCGCACGCGCGCGCAGGCGTCGATCGCCACGAGCAGCGGGGCCAGCAGCAGGGAGGCGACGAGCACCCGCACCGCCCACCCGGGCAGCACCTTGTCGCCGGAGACGATGTCGTCGGCCGCCGCCGTCTGCAGCCGGGGCGCCTCGTCCAGCGCGTTGATCGCCCGCAGCGCGACCCGCCCGAAGAGCGCCAGCCGCCCGGGAGCCAGGGCGTCCTCCCCCGCGGGCCCCTGCTCCCCGCTCACCTGCAGCGTCACCGCCGGCAGACCGTCGCGCAGCAGCGTCCCCTGCTCCCCCGGGGAGAAGGGGAGCGCCATGCGCACGAACTGCTCGCCGGCGCCGAGCATGCCGGCCTCCATCCCCGCCTCCGCGCGCACCGCGGCGCTGACCGTGCGCTGCAGCTGCAGCGGCGCCTGGCCGCGGGTGCCCGAGGTGGCCACCACCATCGGGGTGCGGACCCGGGCGCCCGCCATGTCGCCGATCACCAGCACCGCGCCGATCGGGCCGGGCAGCTCCTTGACCGCCTCGGCGGCGCCCGCGTTGCCGCCGCTGCCGCCGCTGGTCGACACCAGCGTGGTGGTGCGCGAGAGCCGGCCGTCGGCGAACACCCGCCCGAGCTCCAGCAGTACGGCGGTGGCGCTGAGCTGCGCGCGCGAGCCGCGGTCGGCCGCGTCGCGGTGGGCGACGATGAGCAGCCCCGGCCCCGGGGCCCCGGCGCGGGTGGCCACGACGTTGGTGAGCGTCTGCCGGCCGTCGATGGTCTGCGCGTCGAAGCGGCGGGAGGTCACCTGGAAGGGGTCCTGGTTGCCCTCCGCGCGCCGGCCGAGCGCGTCCGCGACGTACGCGGCCAGGCCGTTGTCGCCCGCGCTGCCGGGGCGGCGATCGGGGAAACGGCGGACGAGGTCGTCCAGCGTGGCGGTGGCCCGCGCGGAGTCGAAGGCGTCGGGCACATTGGTCGTCCCGAGGACCACGGGACGGTTCTGGAGCGAGAACGCGGCGACGACGATCGCCAGGATCACCGGCACCAGCGCCGCGCGGTAGAGGCGCGCGTCGAGCATGAGCGTTGCACCGTATCGCGGACGCCCGGCCCATCGGCCGGGTCGGCGGGCCTACGATGTGCCCTTGACATGACCGACCGCGCTCCCCGCATCCTGCTCGTCGACGACGAGCAGTCGATCCAGACCCTGCTCTCCTATCCGCTGCGCAAGGAGGGATACGAGGTGGTGCAGGCCTCCGACGGGCGCGAGGCGCTCGAGCGGTTCGGCGAGGCGTCGTTCGACCTCGTGGTGCTGGACGTGATGATGCCCCGGATCGACGGCCTGGAGGTGTGCCGGCGCCTGCGCGCCCGCAGCGACGTGCCGATCATCATGCTCACGGCCAAGGCCGAGGAGGTCGACAAGGTCGTCGGCCTGGAGATGGGGGCCGACGACTACATCACCAAGCCGTTCTCGATGCGCGAGTTCCGCAGCCGCGTGAAGGCGGCCCTGCGGCGCGGCGGGATGCAGCGCACCGACGGGGAGGACCCCGACCGCCCGCTGGAGGCCGGTGACCTGCGCATCGACCAGGGCAAGCGCCGGGTGGAGGTGCGCGGCCAGGAGGTGCCCACCACCTTCGTGGAGTTCGAGATCCTCGCCGCACTGGCCCGCAGCCCGGGCCGGGTGTTCTCCCGCGACATGCTGCTGACCCGCGTGTGGGGCGACTCCTCCTACCGCGACCCGCGCACGATCGACGTGCACATCCGCCACCTGCGCGAGAAGCTCGAGCTGGACGCCAAGAGCCCCGAGTACCTGTTCACGGTGCGGGGCGTGGGGTATCGCTTCCGCGACCGCAACGAGTGAGCCGCGCGATGCGCTCCCTCACCAACCGCCTGGCGCTGCTGTTTGCGGCTCCGCCAACGCAGCGCCGGGGTGACGCATGCGGTCGCTGACCAACCGCCTGGCGCTGCTGTTCGCGGCAATCACGCTGACGGTCCTCCTCGTCGTCTACCTGTACGTCGTCCCGCCGCTGCAGTCGAGCCTGCGCGACCAGCAGCTCAACAGCCTGGCCAGCGCGGCCGAGCGCTACAGCGGGCCGATCTCCCAGGCGGTCAACCAGGGCCTGACCGCCAAGCGGATCGCCGCCCTCGTGCGCGCCGCCGGCGATGCGTCCAACGCCCGCGTGACCCTCCTCGGCGTCAACCGCGGCACCGAGGGCTTCGAGCTGTACACGAAGTACGACTCGGCCAAGAGCGCCGACGACCTGCAGTTCGTCATCGCCATCGACACTGCCCGGATGCGCAAGGCGCGGACCGGGACGGAGGCCGGCGCGAGCGGGCCGATCGGCGAGGCCACCCGCCCGCTGCTGGCCCGCGACGCCCAGACCGGCGAGCCGATCGTCGGCTCGGTGATCGTGTTCTCCTCGCCCCAGAAGGACGTCGAGGGCAACGTCGACCTCGTGCGCCAGCGCCTCATCGTGTCCGGCATGATCGCCCTCGTCGTGGCGATGATCGCCGGCTATCTGCTGGCGCGCCGCCTGATCGGGCGCGTGCAGCGGATCGAGTCGGTCGCCCGGCGCGTGGCGGGCGGCGACTTCACCGCGCGGTTCCCCACCGGCGACGACGACGAGCTCGGCGACCTGGCCCGGGCCCTGGACGACATGCAGACGCAGCTCGCCGAGCTGGACTCCGCACGCAAGCAGTTCATCGCGACCGCCTCGCACGAGCTGCGCACGCCGATCTTCTCGCTGGGCGGCTACGTGGAGCTGCTGCAGGACGAGGACCTCGACGAGGAGACCCGCGAGCGGTTCCTGGCCCAGATCCGCGACCAGGTGGCCCGGCTCGGGCGGCTCACCACCGACCTGCTGGACCTCTCGCGGCTGGAGGCGGGCTCGCTGGAGCTGCGGGAGGAGGAGGTGGACCTGCGCGCGATCATCGAGATGGTCGGCTCGGAGTTCACCCCCGCCCTCACGCGGCGCCAGTCGCACCTCGAAGTGCGAATTCCCCCGGGCCCGCTCAAGGTTGTGTGCGATCCTGAGCGGGTGGGCCAGGTTCTGCGCATCCTCATCGACAACGCCCTGGCGCACACCCCGGCCGGGACGGACGTCGTCGTCTCCGCCGTGCCCCGCGACGACCGGGTGCGGCTGGCCGTGACCGACTACGGGACCGGCATCAAGCGCGGCGCGCTGCCCCACATCTTCGAGCCCTTCTACACGGCCGACGACGAGCAGCAGGCGCAGGGGTCAGGCCTGGGCCTGGCGATCGCCCACGAGCTGACCGAGCGGATGGGCGGCCCGCTGGACGTCGACAGCCGCCCCGGGCGCACCACGTTCACCTTCGAGATCGCCGCCACGCCATCGCCACTGCAGGGAGCGCATGCCCGTACCACGTGATCAGACCCGTCTCGTCCTCGTCTCCAACCGGGGTCCCGTCACCTTCCAGGACGACGGGTCGGTGTCGCGCGGCACCGGCGGGCTGGTGACCGCGCTCACGGGCCTGGCCTCCCACCGCCCGCTGGTCTGGATCGCCTCGGCGATGACCGAGGCCGACGCGCTCAAGGCGGCCGAGGCGGGCAACGAGCCGCTGCAGGTGCGCTCGCCCGGTGGCACCAGCGAGTACGACGTGCGGCTGGTCGAGTCCGAGCCGGTCGCCTACGACGGCTTCTACAACGTCATCGCCAACCCGATGCTGTGGTTCATCCAGCACTACCTGTGGGACCTGTCCAACGCGCCGGACATCCGCCAGAACGAGATCGAGGCCTACGACCACGGCTACGTGACCGTCAACCAGGACCTCGCCGACGTCGTGGTGGCGGAGATCGAGGGCGTCGAAGAGCCGGTGGTGATGGTCCACGACTACCACCTGTACCTCCTGCCCGGCATGGTGCGCGCCCAGCGCCCGGACGTCTTCCTCCACCACTTCGTCCACATCCCGTGGCCGCAGCCCGACGCCTGGCGCGTCCTCCCCGGCCGGATCCGCGAGGAGATCTACGGCGGCATCCTGGCCAACGACATCGTCGGCTTCCACACCCGCTCCTACCGCGACAACTTCCTGCAGTGCTGCCACAGCCTCATCGGCCTGCCGGTGGACTTCGAGCGCGGCCTCGTGCTGGTGGGCGACCGTGAGGTGTGGGTGCGCAACTACCCGCTGCCGATCGACGCCCGCGCCACCGAGGGCGTGGCCGCCAGCGAGGGCGTGGCCGCCTTCGAGCAGGACCTGCTGCGCCGCCGGCGCGAGCACCTGATCCTGCGCGTCGACCGCGCCGACCTGTCCAAGAACGTGCTGCGCGGCTTCTCGGCGTTCGACCTGTTCCTGGACCAGCACCCCGAGTTCCGCGAGCGCGTCACCTTCATCGCCCAGCTGATGCCGTCCCGGACGGACGTGCCCGAGTACGCCGAGTACCTGGAGCGCATCGAGGCCCTCGTCGCGGTGGTCAACCACCGCCACGGCACCCCCGACTGGATGCCGATCCAGCTCAAGCTGCGCGACGACCTCGAGGAGGCGGTGGCGGCCTACAAGCACTACGACGTGCTGCTGGTCAACGCGATGTTCGACGGGATGAACCTCGTCGCCAAGGAGGGGCCGCTCGTCAACGAGCAGGGCGGCGTGTCGATCCTGTCGGAGAACACCGGCGCCCACGAGGAGCTCGGCGACTTCGCCCTCTCGGTCAACCCGTTCGACATCGGCGAGCTGGCGGAGACCATCCACCGCGCGCTGACGATGGACATCGCCGAGCGCGAGCGGCGCCTGCAGGGCCTCAAGGAGATCGTGACCCGCCGCAACCCGGGCGACTGGATCGACGACCAGCTGCGCGACATCCGCATGAAGGCCTCGGGCGCCACGGCCGACGCCCAGCCCGCCGCGTAGCCCGGCGGCTCACGGCACGAACTCCTGGGAGGGGCCGGCGGGGGCCGGCGGCGGATCGGCGGGCCCGGGCGACGGCTCGGGCTGGGCCACCGGCGGCGTGGGAGCCGGGGCGGATGCGGGTGCGGGT
>CAZXNX010000145.1:0-6516 GCA_964642225.1 uncultured Solirubrobacteraceae bacterium
CGGGTGCGCTTGCGGCGGGCGGCCGAGGCCACGCCCGGCCGGGCCGCGGGCGAGCGCCGGGCGGAGCAGCCGGTCGCCTTGGGCAGGGTGAAGGTGGTGTACGGCTGGCCGGCGGTGCCCTGGGTGGCGGTGAACGGCCCGGCGTAGAGCTGGGCGGTCTGCTGCACGCCGCTGCGGTCGCGCGCGACGGTCAGCTCCATCCGGCCGGCGGTGGCGTCGACCTGCGAGCCGGTGGGGACGAGGTCCTCCTCCTGCAGCGCCAGCGCCTGGCCGGTGCCGGCGGGCTGGACGGTCACGCTGCCGGTGGCCGGGGCCACGCCGAGCGAATGGCCGACCACGGCGGGCGGCACGGCGCCGACGGCGGAGACGACCCGCACGGTGGCGTTGCCGGTGTCGGCGACGAGGACGCCGCCGGCGGGCGTCACCGTGATCGCGCCGGGCTGGCGCAGCTGGGCCTGCTTGGCCAGGCCGCCGTTGCCCGCATTGCCGGCGGAGGTGCCGGCGACGGTGAGGATCGCGCCGAGCGGGGTCACGCGGCGCACCCGGTCGTTGCTCGTGTCGGCGACGAGGAAGCCGCCGTGGGGGAGGGCCGCGACGCTGAAGGGGGCGTTGAGCTGCGCGGTGCGGGCCGGGTCGCCGTCGCCGGACAGGCCCGCTCCGACGCCCGCCACGGTGGTGATCGTCCCGTTGGCGCCGACGCGGCGCACGCGGCTGTTGCCGGTGTCGGCGATGAGGATCGCCCCGTCGCTGGCCACCGCGACGTCGCGGGGCTGGTCGAGCTGCGCCGCGGTCGCGGGGCCGCCGTCGCCGCCGAAGCCCCGGGTGCTGCCGGCCACCGTGGTGATCGTCCCGCTGGGGCTCACGCGCCGGATGCGGTCGTTGCCGGTGTCGGCGATGAGGATGGAGCCGTCGGACTGCACCGCGGTGTCGCTCGGCTGCGTCAGCCGGGCCAGCGCGGCGGGCCCGCCGTCGCCGGAGAGGCCGGGGGTGCTGCCCGCCACGGTGGTGATCGTGCCATCGGGGGCCACGCGGCGCACCCGGTCGTTGAAGGTGTCGGCGATGAGGTAGCCGCCGCCGGGCAGCGCCGTCACGCCGCGCGGCCGGTTGAGCTCGGCGTCCTCGGCTGGGCCTCCGTCGCCGGAGAAGCCCTCGGACGAGCCGGCCACGGTGGTGATGTTCCCGTTCGGCAGCACCTGTCGGACGCGGTCGTTGGCGAAGTCGGCCACGAGGTAGCTGGAGGAGGAGACGAAGGCGACGTCGCGCGGCGTGTCCATCTGCGCCTGGACGGCCGGGCCGCCGTCCCCGGCGAAGCCCGGGACCGTCCCGGCCGACGGGGCGATGGTGCCGTCGACGGCGCGAGCGCCCGCGGCGGGGGTGCCGGCGGCGAGCGCGGCAAGCCCCACGGCCAGGGCGGCGGTGATGCGGCGGGATGTGATCCGGGCGGTGCTCATCGATTCCTCGGACGTCACGGTAGACGGCGGACGGCGCCGTCTCCGACACGGGGGTGACGGTCCGAACGTCACGGTGGTGACAGTTAAGCTTGCCCCACCGTGCGTGTGCGCCGCCACCGACAGCGGACGTTTCTGCTGCTGCTCGTCGGGCTCGGCGCGTTGGCGGTCGGTGTGCTGGGCCAGTTCACCCACGCCACACGCCGGCCCGAGCTGCTCACGGTGGACGCCCGCTTCTCCGTGCGGGGCGCCCAGCCGCCGCCCGACGACGTGGTGCTGGTGGGCGTCGACGCGCAGACGCTCTCGACGCTGGGGGTGCGCCCGCCGCTGCCCCGTCGCCTGCACGCCAAGGCGATCGACGTGCTGCGCCGCGACGGCGCCAGGGCGATCGCCTACGACTTCCAGTTCACCCAGCCGTCCACCGCGACCGACGACGAGCGGCTCATCACCGCCGTCGGGCGGGCGGGCGGCGTGGTGCTGGCCACCACCACCGTCGAAGAGCGGGGCCGCACGACAGTGCTGGGCGGGGAGGAGACCCTGCGCGAGCTGCGCGCCGTGGCCGCCAGCACCAATCTCCCCGCGCGCACGTCGCGCGGGGGGATCATCCGCCGCATCCCCTACGAGGACCTGGGGCTGGTCTCCTTCCCGGTCGCCGCCGCGCGGGCAGCCGGCCGCGCTCCCGACCGCGCCCGCTTCTCCGGCGACGGCGCGTGGATCGACTTCGCCGGCCCGGCGGGCACCATCCCCACGATCTCCTTCTCGGACCTCATCGCCGGGAAGGTGCCGCCCGAGCGCATCCGGGGCAAGGTCGTCGTGGTCGGGGCGACCGACCCGGTGCTGCAGGACATCCATCCGGCGTCCACCGGCGCCGGGATGCCCGGCCCCGAGATCCAGGCCAATGCGATCGCCACCATCCTGAACGGCTTCCCGCTGCGCGAGGCGGAGTGGTGGCTGGCGTTCCTGCTCATCGCGGTGGCCGCGCTGGCCACGCCCGCCTCGGCCCTGCGGCTCACGGGCCTGCGCTGGCTGCCGGTGCCGCTGGTGCTGGCCATCGCCCTGCCCGTCGGTGCCCAGCTCGCCTTCGACGGCGGCACCATCGTCCCGGTGGTCGCGCCCGCCGTGGCGCTGCTTGCCGCGTTCCTCGGCACGCTCGCCGTCGCCTACGCCATCGACGTGCGCGAGCGGCGCTACCTGCGCCACGCGTTCGCCCGCTTCGTCCCGCCGCAGGTGGTGGACGAGGTGGTGGGCCAGGTCGGGGACGAGTTGCGCCTGGGCGGCAGGCGGCTGGTGAGCACCGTGTTGTTCAGCGACCTGCGCGCGTTCACCACGGCCGCCCAGCACCTGCCCGCCGAGGAGGTGATCGAGCTGCTCAACCGCTACCTGGGGGAGATGAGCGACGCGATCCTCGACCACGGTGGCACCGTCGTCTCCTACATGGGCGACGGCATCATGGCCGTGTTCGGCGCGCCGCTGCCGGTGGACGACCACGCCGACCGCGCCCTCGCCGCGGCCCGCGCGATGCAGGGGCCGGCCCTGGAGCGCTTCAACGCGTGGGTGGCCGAGCGGGACGGCCTGGCGCCCTTTGCGATGGGCATCGGGATCTGCAGCGGACCCGTCATGTCCGGCAACGTCGGCTCCGCCCGGCGGCTGGAGTACACGGCGGTGGGGGACACCGTGAACACGGCCTCGCGCCTGGAGACCATGACCAAGGAGGAGGGGGTCGCCGTGCTCATCGCCGACAGCACGCGGCAGCTCCTGGCCGGGGACGACGGGGACCTGCGCGAGGTCGGCGCGCTGGCGATCCGGGGACGGGACACGAGCCTGCGCGCCTGGACGATCGACGACGGGGAGGCGCCGCCGCCAGTGTCACGGGGGTGACAGAACGAGCGTCGCCGCGGCGCGCGACCGGCGCTCCGTGCGCCGACACGATGGCTCCAGGTTCAACCCACCACCAAGGAGTCCGTCATGTCCCGCATCACCCGCGTCATCCCCGCCGCCGCCGTCATCGCCCTGATGGCCGTGCCGGCGGTCAGCCAGGCCCAGACCATCACGTTCGGCACGCGGCTCGATCATGAGCCGTCCAACTCGCTCCCCGCCCACAACTGCAACGAGGACGGCAGCGACGACGCGACGCCCACGTGCACCCGCGTGGCGATCGACAAGAGCATCGCTCCCGAGGGGCGCCTGCAGGCGCCGAAGTCCGGCACCGTCGTGGCCTTCCGCGTCCGCGCCGGTGGTCCCGGCGTGGTCACGTTCCGCCTGGCCCACTTCAAGCGCCTGGGCTTCGACGCGCAGTTGCAGGACTACTCCGGGCTCGCCCAGGGCGCCGGCACCGGCCCGACCGTGCAGGTCCAGGGCCACGGCTTCGACGAGACGGGCGATCCGGTCGAGACGTTCCCGGCCAAGCTGAAGGTCACCAAGGGCGACTACGTGGGCATCGACTCCACGTCGACGTCCGCGCTGTACTGCTCCAGCGGCGGCAACAACCAGATGATCTTCTCGCCCAAGCTCGGCCGTCGCGGCGGGCCCGCGCGGATGAGCACCAAGACCGACGGGTGCGAGCTGATGGTCCAGGCCGTGATGAAGCCGGCCAAGAAGAAGCACCGCTGATCTCCGCGGATCCGGCCGCTGCGCGCGGCCGGATCCCGGTCGGTCACCGGGGGGGAGGACTCCCGTGCGCCGTGGCGAACAGGAGTTATGTCGCCTTTGGCACGTTCGCAGTACCCCGGATTCATACAGACGGCATACGACCCGCAGCCCCCTGTGGGTGACGTTGTCCGTGATCGCGTTCGCCGCCCGCCCAGGAGGGGCGGGTCGATCGCAGGATCGGCACGGATGCCAACCACGAGGTCACGCAGCATGTCCGCACGTCCGCTCGTCGTACGAATTCTTCCCCTTGTCGCGCTGATGCTGTTTGCCGCCGCCCCCGCGGCGAGCGCCGCCCCGGCCCCCGCGCCGGCCCTGACGGTGACGCCCCTCACCTGGGACATCATCGGCCTGGACTCCAACAAGCCCGACACCGGCCCTGCGTCCTTCCCCGTCGGCGCCCGCGTGTGCAACACCTCGGGCAAGGACCTCAGCGGCGTGCAGGCCCGGCTGGCCTGGGACTCCGAGAACGAGCTCATCGCCCTCGACGGCCCCGGTGAGCGGGCGCTCGGCGACCTGAAGGCGGGAGCATGCGCGGATGCGTACTTCACCGCCGCGGTGACCCGCACGTCGAAGGCCTACGACACGACGCGCGCCTACCGCATCGTCGCGACGTCCAAGGAGGAGGCCACGGGCGAGACGCCCAAGGGCCGCCAGCTCGCCGTCGAGAAGCTCGTCAGCCAGAACCGCAACCACGCGCTCGTCATCACGGGCAAGGGCGGCTGTCCCGAGGACCAGAAGGCCCCGGGCGACGACCAGAAGGGCTGCGACCCCGCGCCGACCGACCTGACCGTCGGTCAGACGTACACCTACAAGCTCTACGCCTCCACCTCGTCGACGTTCCCGCAGCTCGAGGCGTTCCTCAACGTCCCGGCGTCGATGCTCCGGGTCGACGCCATCAGCTCGACCTACGAGGAGCCGAACAACGTGACGGTGGGCGGCCCCTACGCCGACGCGTGCGGCTGGCAGCCCGATCCGCTCATCAAGAACTACGCCTCCTGCACCGGGCCGATCCCCAAGGCCTTCCAGGAGGACGGCAAGGCGGGCGGCGCCATCGTCGTCACCTACACCGTGACCGTGATCGCGCCCGGCGAGGGCACGCTCAACGGCGTGGTCTACGACAACTCCGGCTCGTCCTTCCACTACAACGCCGACTACGACAAGGTGGCGGTGAAGATCAACGCGACGGATCGCGCGCCGTCGGCCGACGTCTCCATCACCAAGACCGCCGACCGCTCCACCTACGCCGGCGGCGATCTGGTCTCCTACACCCTCACCGCCCACAACGGCGGTCCCTCCACGGCGCAGAACGTCACCATCGACGACGACCTCCCCGCGAACCTCAGCTTCGTCTCGGTGGCGCCGGGCGGCTCCACCTGCACCCAGGCGTCGGGCCACGTGCACTGTGACCTGGGCGCCCTGGCGTCGGGCGCGGACGCGACCGTCACGGTGCGCACCCGGGCCCCGAGCCCGCCGCCCGTCGCGGGCGCCACGGGGCACAAGCTCACCGTCTCCAAGCAGGAGCAGTCCCTCGCCCTGGCCCCCGGTGAGACGCGCACGGTCGATGTGACCTGCGCCGCCGGCGGCTCGGTCTCCGACGGCTCCGTCGAGGTCATGCACGTCGACCAGGGCACCGGCAGCCCGCAGGACGTGCGCGTGCGCACGGCCCGCGCCATCACCGCCGGCACCTACCGGTTCACCGTGCAGAACACGACGACCGGCACCGCCCAGGTCAAGCTCTTCGTCACCTGCCTGCCGCGGGTGACCGACGACGGGCAGCACACGGTCGTCACCGACGGCCCCTACGAGCGCGCCCTCGGCGTCCTCGCCCCCGGGCGGTACACCGTCACGGCCGACACCGACACCGACCATGTCGCCGTCGCCCCCGGCATCGACGTGGCCTCGGGCAACGCCCGCCTCGTCGGCGCGGATGCCACGGCCCACGGCTGGACCTTCACCGTCGAGGTGCTCCAGACCGCGGACGTGCGGGTCAGCGTGCGCGGCCTGCTCCAGCAGACGGGGTCCGGCGGCGCGCCCGCCCACACCCACCCGCTGGTGCTCCAGCACGTCACGTCGACGGTCACCCTGCCGGTCGGGGAGAGCGTGCAGCGCGTCAGCTGCCCGGTCGGCTTCAAGGGCATCACCGCCACCTACGCGCTGCCCGCGGGCGTCGTCTCGCTCGGCAACGAGCCGCAGCCGATCAACCGTGACTTCCGCCTGCTCAACACCACGGGCGGCCCCGTCACCGTGACGCTCGACCTGCAGTGCCTGGCGATCGACACCGGCACCCCCGGCGCGTCGCTGACCATCGTCAACACGGCCACCGTCCACAGCACGACGCAGGACGGCAACGAGGGCGACAACAGCGACAGCGCGGTCATCACCGTGCTGCCGTCCGCGGCCGCCCCGTCCGGGGACGCGG
>CAZXNX010000146.1:0-6476 GCA_964642225.1 uncultured Solirubrobacteraceae bacterium
GCCTCATCCTCGGCGCGGGCCTTCACGGGGTCGCGATGCCGGCCCAGGATGGCGATCATCACGAGCGGGAAGAACCACGGGATGTAGAGGTAGAACCAGTAGGAGATCCCCAGCTGCAGCGCGATGATCACGGCGGCGCAGAGGGCGGCCAGGCCGATGAGGTCGCGCCGCCGCGGCACGAAGGCCAGTGCCACGGCGAGGATCGCGGCGGCGACCTGCACCACGTGCTCCAGGCCGCCCAGGTCGTACAGGCCCCACACCGAGAAGGGCGCGTTGCGGTCGGCCTGGTAGGCCAGCGTGCGGTCGTACATCTCCCGCAGGGTGTCGTGGGCGAGCACCGGCCACAGGCACAGGGCGGTGGCGGCCGCGTAGAAGAGGGCGAACAGGGCGACCTTGCGCCACGACGTCTTCCCCGACGGGTCATAGGTCGCGAAGAGGGGCGCGAGCGCCAGCGAGGCGAACTTCGTCATCCCCGAGAGCGCGGTGAACACCCCGCGGGCAGGGGTCGACGAGGCCACCAGGAAGGTGGCCAGCAGCAGCGCCGGCACGAGCGCGTCGTTGCTGTTGGTCCCCAGCGCATACAGCGTGAACGGGAAGGCGACCCACGCGTAGGCCAGGCCCACGCCGAGGGTCGGCCCCCGCAGCCGCCGGCCGAGCCAGAACAGCAGCACGACGCAGAGGACGTCGAAGAGAATGGCGGCGCCGTGGGCGGCGGGCAGGTCGTCCCACGTGCTGGTCCGCGGCCACAGCTGCTCGAACGGCACGTAGGCGGCGTAGGCGACCGGGCCGTACGTGTCGCCGTGCTCGTTGTCCTTGGGCCAGCCGCCGTACATCGGCTCGCCCTTGACGAGCCGGTCGGCGCCGATCACGCCGGAGTAGCCGACGTCGATCACGTTGGAGTCCACGACGTTCAGGCCGATGCGGAAGCCGAGCAGGAACACGATCGCGATCGCCAGCCACGAGGCGGGGACGAGCAGGCGCAGCGGCTCGCGGTCCGACGGCCCCTCCTTGCGTTTGAGCCCGATCCACAGCATGCGGCCCAGCAGGTAGACGAGCAGCGGGTAGAAGGTCGGCACCGACGTGCTGATCTCGCCGCGGTTGAAGAACATGAGGCTGAGCGAGAAGCCGCTGAGGACGAGCAGGTCCAGGTGGCGCATCCGCAGCAGCCGGCGGCGGTCGATGAACGGCACGACGAAGAGGATCATCAGCGGGATCCACACGATCGGGTCGTTGAGCTTGCGCCCGAACGCCCCGGGGTACCCGCGGGCCATCGTCCACGCCACCTGCGGCCCCGTCCACTGCTCCAGCACCTTGCCGGTGGCGTCGGAGATGAGGACCTGGGCGATCTCCTTGGGCGGCTTGTCGCGGGAGAAGTACGACACCTGCCAGCGGTCGACGCCCTTGAGGTAGACGTTGGGGTAGGAGCCCTTGTACTTCTTGCGCACCTCCCGGATGCGCGGCAGCGCGTCGGCGGTCGCCTGCACCCGGTCGGAGGTGAGGCGGTGGCCGGGAGGCGGCACGTCGGGCGACGGCGGCGTGGTCAGGGCGTTGGGGTCCGCCGTCGCCGGGGCCGTCGAGCCGGGCCCGGAGAAGCCCTGGACGGCGCTGGTGTCGGAGGTCAGCGTGATCGTCTTGACCGCCTGCGCGGCGGGTGCGGCCAGCAGCCCGCAGACGAGCGCCGCGAGCACGACGGCCAGGATCGTCCCCAGCCGGCCGGGGTGCGCCACCGATTCCATCATCGTGAGGCTATCCCGAAGTGCCCGACGACCATGCCGTACAGGTCGGTGATCGACCACGCGCCGTCGGCGCGCTCGGGCGGGGCCTCCACGCCGCAGGCGAGCAGCGCGCCGAGCGAGTCCTCGTGGTGCAGCGACCCGTGGCTGCCGCCGTTCACGTGGTGGCGCCCGCCCCAGTCGGGGAACTCGAACCCCGGCGCGGCCGAGAGCAGCAGGTCCCCCGAGGTCGGGCACTGCAGCGCCGACCACAGCCGGCCGAGCGCGTCGGGGTAGACGGGCGTGTGCAGCAGGCCGTCCCGGGCGTCGGCCTCCAGCGCGGCCAGGTCACCGGTGACCGACCAGGCGCCGCCTCGCGCGTCGCGCAGGTCGCCGCCGGGCGAGAACCGCAGCTCCCCCCGGCGGGAGGCCACGGCGCCCTCGCCGTCGTCGGTGCGCCAGGCGACGAGGTCCACCCCGTCCAGGGCACGCGCCGTGTTGACGAGGCCCGGCAGCAGCTCGCGGCGCCGGTCGCGGTCCAGCACGTAGACCATGGCCGCCCGCTGGGCGGGGCACAGGGCGATGCGCGCCCGCGAGGCCGGGGCATCGGAGCGGTCCTTGGCGCCGAGCACGCCGTGCGGGGCGAATGCGTCGAAGAGGCGCACAGGCAGGTGCACGTGGGCGTGGGCGTGGTCGGCCGCGACGATCACCGCGTGCTCGTCGAGGAACGCCTCGGGCCCGCCGCCCGCGTCCATCAGGCGCAGCAGCTCGCGGTCGGCCACCGCCACCGACTCGACCTGGCCGCGCGGGCCCGCGGTGTGGGAGTGCGTGTCGTTGTCGGGGAGCGAGAAGAGCATGAAGTCGAACAGGTCGTGCTCCACGAGATACGCGCCGACGCACCCGGTGTGACGGTCTCGTTGCCCGGGATTGCCGAACAGGCTGCGGCAGCCGGTCGGGCGGCTGGCGAACAGGTCCGCGTAGAACAGCTCACGGGGGCCCAGCACCGCCCGGTCGCCGAAGAGCCGCCGCGCGACCGCCGAGCTGACCGGGAACTCGCGCGCCATCTCGTGGGGATGGCGACCGCGGTAGACGAGGTAGGTGGTCCCGGCCGTGCGTACGCCGGCGTCGTCGAGCGTCTCGAAGAACGTCGGCACCTCGGGGGCCATGTGCGTCGCGTTCAGCGCGTACACCGTGTCCTCGAGCTGGCGGCGGATGCCGAACTGCCGTGCCGCGGAGAAGGAGGAGCCGTACTCCACGTACCGGTCCTCGCCGCGGTGGAACCAGTTCATGCTCGGGATGCGGTGGGCGTCCTGGCGCCGGCCGGTGGCGATCGTGGCCGCGCACACGGGCGTCACCGACGGGAAGGCGGCGGCCGCCACGCCCTCGACGGTGGCCCGCTCGGCGATCGCGGCCAGCGCCGGGACGGTCCCCTGCGCCAGCGCGGTGCGCAGCGCGGCCGGGTGCAGACCGTCGATGACCGCGAGAACGAGTTTGGACGGCACGGTCGGGGCTCGTCGCTCAGCGCAGGGAGCGCAGGCCGGCGTACTTCTCGCCGTCGCGCCGCCGGCGCGCCAGCAGCAGGCGGATGAGGAAGGCGAGGTAGATCAGCGAGACGGGCGGCAGGAAGATCGCGACCGCAGCGGCGAGGCCGGCGACGACCTCGATGTAGACGGGCAGGCCGCCGCGGTGCTCGGCGTCCAGCCGCTCGCGGGCGCCGGTGAGGACGTCGCGCGTGGCGACCTGGGTGAAGGCGGCGGCCACGGCGCCGGCGATGATGCCGGGCCACCAGGTGTACCCGTCGCTGGCCAGCTCGCCCGCGAAGAGCAGCCCGCCCAGGCCGATGGCCAGGCCGGAGAGCGCCGACGCCGCGACGGGCCGCGAGGCGTACCCGTGGAAGATGATCGAGGCGACGAACAGTGCGGTGACGGCCAGCAGGAACCAGGGCTCGGCCAGGAACGCCAGATCCGTCCCGTCGAGGTCGAGCGTGAGGCTCGCGAGAGCCACGGCGCCGAACACGAGGGTCGGCAGGAAGGGCCGCAGGCCGCAGGCGAGGGCCAGCCCGAGGCCGGCGAGAATGTCGAGAGCGATCGTCATGGTGCGCTAGCGTGAAGCGGGCATGACGATAGATGACAGCGACTCCGGCCGTCAGGGCGCGTCGCCTCCGCAGACCCCCCGCCGGCCCCCGGCCCGGGGCCAGTCCCACGACCTCGAGCGCTACGCCGCGCTGTTCGCCGCGCGCACGCAGGTGATGACGTCGTCGGCGATGCGCGACCTCATGGCCCTCACCGACCGGCCCGAGGTCATCTCCCTCGCGGGCGGCCTGCCCGACACCTCGACCTTCCCCGCCGAGGAGTTCGTGGAGATCATGGGCCGCGTCGCCCAGCAGACGGCGCGGGCGCTGCAGTACGCGCCGACCGAGGGGCTCGAGGCGTGCAAGGCGGCCGTGGCCACCGTGATGGGCGCCGAGGGCACGCCCGTCGACCCCGAGGACCTGCTCATCACCACCGGTGGCCAGCAGGTCATCGACCTCGTCTGCAAGGCGCTCATCGACCCGGGCGACGTGATCGTGGCCGAGGGCCCCACGTACCCCGGCGCGATCCCCGCCTTCACCGCCTACCAGGCGGATGTCGTGCAGATCCCGCTGGACGACGACGGCATGCCGATCGACCTCCTGGAGGAGACGCTCGACCGGCTCGAGCGCGAGGGCCGGCGCCCGAAGTTCATCTACACGATCCCCAACTTCCAGAACCCCGGCGGCGTGACGATGTCGCTGCCGCGTCGCCGGCGACTGCTGCAGATCGCCCGCGAGCGCGAGCTGTTCGTGCTGGAGGACAACCCGTACGGCGTGCTGCGCTACGAGGGCGACCCGCTGCCGAGCCTGTTCGGCCTGGAGCGCGCCTCCGGTTCGGGGGCGAACGAGTTCGTCATCTACCTCGGCACCTTCTCCAAGGTCCTCTCGCCCGGCCTGCGCCTGGGCTGGGCCGCCGCGCCCCACCCGGTGCTGGCCAAGCTCAACACCGGCAAGCAGGGCGCCGACCTCAACTCCTCGACGATCAGCCAGCTCTTCGTGGCCGAGTACTTCGCCTCGGGCGCCTGGCCCGCGTACATCACGACGCTGAAGGAGCGCTACCGGCGCCGGCGCGACACGATGCTCGACGCGCTGGCCGAGCACGCGCCGCCGGAGGCCCACTGGACCCGCCCGCAGGGCGGCCTCTTCATCTGGGCCACGCTCCCGGACTGGCTCGACACCACCGACCTGCTCGCCCGCGCGCTGTCGCGCAACGTCGCCTTCGTGCCGGGCCGCGCCGCCTTCCTCAACGGCCAGGGCGGCTCGTCGATGCGGCTGAACTTCAGCGGTGTGGCCGAGCCGGAGATCCGCGAGGGCGTGCGGCGCATCGGCGAGGTCATCGCCGAGCAGGTCCGCCTCTACGGGGCGCTCACCGGCCGACGGGACCCGGAGCCGCCGGCCCGGCGCCCGGCGCCGTCCGACGACGCCCTCGCCGACGTCCTGCACCTGCCCCGCCCCGGCAAGGGCGCGGGCCGCCGATCGGGCGAGACGCGATGAGCGAGCTGCGCGTCGCCGTGCTCAAAGGCGGCCGCTCACTGGAGCGCCAGGTGTCGCTGCGCTCGGGCGCGCGGGCCGAGGACGCGCTGGCCCGGCTCGGGCACGAGGTGCTCGGGATCGACGCGGGCGCCGACGTGGTCACCCGGCTACGCGAGGCGGCGCCCGACGCGGTGTTCGTCGCCCTGCACGGCAGGGACGGCGAGGACGGCACGATCCAGAGCCTGCTGGAGGCGCTCGGCCTCCCCTACACGGGCTCCACCGTCGGGTCGTGCATGCGCTGCGCCGACAAGGTGCTGACCAAGCACGCGCTGCGCGACGCCGGCCTGCCCACGCCCGACTGGTTCGCCTTCAGCGAGGGCGCCTTCGAGGAGCTCGGCGCCGCCGACGCGCTGCCGGCCATCGAGGAGCGCCTCTCCTTCCCCGTCGTCGTGAAGCCGAGCAACCAGGGCTCGGCCCTCGGGGTGCGCTTCGCCGCCGACGCGCAGGCCATCCCCGCCGCGCTGGTCGCCGCCTTCTCGTACGCGCCGTCGGTCCTGCTCGAGCAGCACGTGGCCGGTCGCGAGCTGGCCGTCAGCGTGCTCGACGGCGAAGCCCTCCCGGTGGTGGAGGCCGTGCCCCAGGGCGACCGCTACGACTTCGAGGCGCGGTACCAGATCGGCCGCACCGCCTTCTCCTGCCCGGCGCCGCTGGACGACGCGGTGACCGCCCGCGCGCAGCAGATCGCCACCGAGGCCACGCAGGTGCTGGGCTGCCGCGGCGCCTCGCGCGTGGACCTCATCCTCGACGAGGAGACGGGCGAGCCGACGATCCTGGAGATCGACACCGGCCCCGGCCTCACCGAGACGAGCCTGCTCCCCCTCGCCGCCGACGCGGCCGGGCTGGACTTCGACGCCCTCGTGGCCCGCATGCTGGCCACCGTCCCGCTCACGGCCTAGACGTCCTCGCCCGCGGCGATCTCGCGTGCGAAGCGCGCGGGCACACCGGCCACCAGGGTGTGTGGCGCGACATCGTGAGTGACCACCGCGCCGGCCGCGACCACCGCATCCTCGCCGACCGTCACGCCCTGCAGGACGGTCGCTCCGGCCCCGAGCCAGGCCCCGCGCTCGACGACGATCGGCGCAGCGACGATCTGGCGGCGGCGCCGGGCCGGATCGAGGGGGTGGCCGCCGGAGAGAAGGCTCACCCGCGGGCCGATCATC
>CAZXNX010000147.1:0-6446 GCA_964642225.1 uncultured Solirubrobacteraceae bacterium
GACCAGCACGACGTCGACGACGTCGAGCGGCCAGACGGTCACCGGGGCGCGGACGACCACCACCACGAGCACCTCCAGCACGACGCCGACGCTGGCCCGGCCCAACCCGGGCGACAGCAGCGGCGTGCCGGGCGTGTCCAACCGGGACGTCTCCAAGTCCCAGTGACATCGGACTGAGGCCAGCGGCCTCAGGGGCCCCCGGGCCGATGTGGCAGAGTAGGTCCCATGCCTGCCGCCGACCTGATCTCCTTCGCCCGCGGGGCGCCATCCCTCGACATCGTCGACGTGGAGGGCCTCAAGGCCGCCGCCACACGCGCCTTCGACAACGACCCCGCCGGCACCACCGGCTACGGCACCTCGGTCGGCTACGTGCCGCTGCGGGCCTGGATCGCCGAGCATCACGGGGTGACCCCCGAGCACGTCCTGGTCACCAACGGCTCGATGCAGGCCGACGCGTTCCTGTTCGACGAGCTCGTCTCCGCCGGCACGCCGGTCGTCGTCGAGAAGCCGACGTACGACCGCACGCTGCTGGGCCTTCGCAACCGCGGCGCCGACGTGCGCCCGGTCAGCCTGCAGACCGACGGGATCGACACCGCCGAGCTGCGCGCCCTGCTCCAGAGCGGCGTGCGTCCCTCGCTGGCGCACATCATCCCCAACTTCCAGAACCCCGCCGGCTACACGCTGAGCGAGGCCAAGCGGCGTGAGCTGCTGGACCTGGCGGCCGAATACGACTTCATCATCTTCGAGGACGACCCGTACATCGCCATCCGGTTCACCGGGCAGCCGCTGCCCACCATGCTGTCGATGGAGGGCGGCGCCGAGCGCGTCGTCTACGCCTCGTCGTTCTCCAAGACGGTGTGCCCCGGCATCCGCGTCGGCTACCTCGTCGGCCCGCCGGCCCTGATCAAGACGATCGCCGGCCACGCCACCAACACCTACATCGCCCCCAACATGGTCGCCCAGTCGATCGTGCACGAGTTCTGCGTCTCCGGGTCGATCGACACGTCGATCGCCACGGTCAGCGCGGCGCTCAAGGAGCGGGTGGCGGTGCTGACGGCGGCGCTCGACGAGCACCTGCCGGAGGCGACCTACCAGGCCCCCGAGGGGGGCTACTTCATGTGGGTCGAGCTGCCCGAGGGCGCCGACATCGACGCGATCGCCGCCGCCGCGAGCGAGCGCGGCGTGGCCATCGTCAAGGGCACGGACTTCCTGCTGGAAGGCGGCCAGAACACGATGCGCCTGGCCTACTCCGGCGTGACGGTCGACCAGATCCCGGAAGGTGTGCGGCGACTGGCGGCCGCGGTGCAGGCAACGGCCTAGGGGCCGGCGCAACGACTGTGCGGTGGCCCCCCGGGCCACCGCCTCAGTCCTTGCGCGGAGCGGCGGTCGGCCCGCGGAGCTTGCGCAGCAGCGTGTCGGCCAGGCGGGGCGAGACGTTGTGCACCGCGCCCAGCAGCTGCACGTTGGCGGGGTGGAACACGCTGCGTGCGTCCGCCTCGACGCCCGCGATCGCCGCGTCGGCGATCTCCACCGCCGGGACGGGCGGCGGGCCCACGCGGGTCCAGTCCGGCATGCGGTCGGGGTCCTCGGCGGCGTGCAGCGCCGTCTCGGTCGCCCCGGGGTAGACGGTGGTGAGCGACACGCCGGTGCCGCTCAGCTCGTGGCGCAGCGCCTCGGCGAACCCGCGCTGGGCCGCCTTGGTCGCGCCGTAGACCGCGCCCCACGGGAAGCTGCGCAGCGCCACGCCCGAGGAGACGACGACGATGTGGCCGCGGGCCTGGTCCAGGAGCTGCGGCAGCGCGGCGTAGACGGTGAAGAGGGTGCCGTGCCAGTTGACCTCGCTCATCTCCAGGGCGTCCTGCAGCGACTGGTCGCGGAACGGGCCGTAGTGGGCCAGGCCCGCGTTGGCCACCAGCAGGTCGAGGCCGCCGTGATGGGCCACGAAGCCGTCGATCGCCGCCTGCACCGCCGCCTGGTCGGTGACGTCGCAGGGGTGGACGGTGTGGTGGTCGCCCGGCAGCGCCTCGCACAGCTCCGCCAGCGCGTCGCCCGACCGCGCGCACAGGCCGACGATCGCTCCGCGGGCGGCGAGGCGCTCGGCCAGCGCCCGGCCGATGCCGCGCGAGGCACCGGTGATGAACACGCGCGTACCGGGGGTCAGCTCCATGGGAGGCCACGATACCCGGGTGGATAGGATTGCCCCATGTCGAGCGATCACGCCACCGTTGCCGAAGAGGAGTACCTGCAGATCCTCTTCTGGCTGCACGAGGTGGGCCTTCCCATGACCGGGGCCAACGTCGCCCGGGCCATGCAGCTCTCCCCGCCGACGGTCCACGAGATGATCCGGCGCCTGGAGCGCGACGACTTCATCACCCGCGCCGGCGACAAGACGATCTCCTTCACTCCCACCGGCCTGGAGCAGGCCGAGGAGATCGTGCGCCGCCACCGGCTCATCGAGCGGTTCCTCACCGACGTGCTCAACGTCCCGTGGGACGAGGTGCACGAGGAGGCCGAACGCCTCGAGCACGCGATGTCCCCGGTGCTGGAGGAGCGGATGCTCGCGGCCATCGGCGACGCGACCACCTGCCCCCACGGCCACCCGATCAACGTCGGGCAGCGCGTGCAGGGCGTGCCGCTGGCCGACGCGGCCGTCGACGCGCGCGTGCAGGTGATGCGCTTCGAGAACGAGGCCGAGGATCTCCTGCACTACCTCAAGGACTCCGGCCTGGAGCCGGGCCTCAAGGGTGTCATCACCGCCACCGGCGACGGCGAGGTGACGGTGACCGAGGCCGGCGGCACCGCGATCACCATCACCCGCAGCGTGGCCGAGACGGTCACCGTCTCCGCCGACCCCTCGCCCCCGGCCCGCATGCTGCTGCCGGACCAGATCTCCTTCGGCCGGGAACCCGGCGAGCGCTTCGGGCGCTAGCCCCTAGGGCGACGGCGCCCGATGGGTCGAGAGCGCGTCGAGGCGGTGGGCGACGGAGGCCAGGTGGGCCTCGGCGATGTCGCAGAACTCGCGGGCGGCCGGCGACAGGCGCCCGCCGCGGCGGGTGATCACCGCCATCGTGTCGAGCAGCGGCTCGTCGAAGGGCGCCCAGCCCAGTCGCCGCGGGACCCGGCGGCCCAGGTGCAGCAGCACGCCGCGTGAGGTGACGGTGGCCCCCAGGCCGCGGCCGGCGAGGTCCAGCGCCGCCTCCTCGTCCTCCACATCGAGCACCGGGTCGATCGCCACGCCCGCCAGCTGGGCCCGCTCGCCGAGCTGCCGGCGCACCGGGTCGCGGGCGCCCCACACGGCGTCGGGGAGGATCAGCGGCGCGCCGGCGACCCGCTCGATCGTCACGGGGCCGCGCAGCAGCTCGGGCTCGACCGTGATGTAGACCAGCTCGTCGCGGAAGATCGGGCGCACGTCCAGCCCGGCGTCGTCGATCGGCAGGGCCACGAGCCCCAGCTCCAGGTTGCCGAGCTTGACCTGGTCGGCCACCTCCGCGCTGTTCTGGCCCAGCAGCCGCAGCCGCACCTCGGGGTGGCGGTGGCGGAACTCCGCCGCGATGTCGGTAGTGCCGTAGTAGTGCGAGTGCGACCACACGCCGAACACCGCGGTGCCGCCGCGCAGCTCGCGCACCTCCACCACCGAGGCGCGGACCGCCTCGGCCGCCTCCAGCGCGTCCTCGGCGTGCGGGCGCAGCGCCTGGGCGGCGGCCGTGGGCACCACGCCGCGCCCCACCCGCTCGAAGAGCGCCACGCCCAGCTCGGCCTCGAGCGCGCGGACCTGCTCCGACAGCGAGGGCTGGGCCATGTGCAGCGCGTCGGCGGCCGCGCTGAAGGAGCCGTGCTGCAGCGCGGCGAGCACGTAGCGGAGCTGTTGGAGAGTCATAGGGAGCGCCTTGAGAAGCTGTTGCACATCGAGGCTACCACTAGTTCTATGGCCGTCGTACCTTGTCTGCATGACCCGGTCCATCTCCCACCGCAACGGCACCCTGCTGGCCCTCGCCGCCGCGGTCGGCTTCGCCCTGCAGGCGATCTTCGCCACCTACGCCTACGAGACGGGCATGGACCCCATCACCCTGCTGGTCCTGCGCTTCATCCTGTCCGCCGGCGCGTTCTGGGTGATCATCGCCGTGCGCCGTCCCGACCTGCCGGCGACCCGCTTCCTCCTCGGCGGCCTGGCCCTGGGCCTCGTCCCCTTCGCGCTGGAGTCCGCCAGCTTCTTCCTGTCGCTGCAGTACATCGACGCCGGCCTGGCCGAGCTGCTCTTCTACCTCTCCCCGGTGATCGTGGTGGCGGTGGCCATCCTGCGCCGCCGCGAGAGCCCCAGCCCGCGGCGGCTCGGCGCGCTGGGCATCGCCCTCGGCGGCATCGTGCTCGTCCTGGCCGGCGGCGCGGCGCTGCACCCCGATCCGGTCGGCATCGGCCTGGCCCTGCTGGCCGCGTTCGGCTACGCCGGGTTCGTCCTGGGCGCCGACCACCTGCTCGACCACCTCGACCCGTTCCTGCTCGCCGCCCTGGTCTTCACCGGCGCGGCGATCTCGCTGACCGCCTTCGGCACCGCCGATGCGCGCATCAGCCTGCACTTCGCCGCCGCCGGGTGGATCCAGGTCGCGCTGCTGGTGATCGTCTCCACCATCGTGGCCGAGACGGCCTTCCTCATCGCCATGCGGCAGGTCGGCGCGGGCACCGCCTCGATCCTCTCGCTGCTGGAGCCCGTCGTGGTGGCCGGCCTGGCCTGGGTCCTGTTCGCCCAGCACCTGGCGCCGCTGCAGCTGCTGGGTGGCGCGTTCGTGCTCGGCGCGATCGTGCTTCTGGCCCCCCGAGACACTACGGTTGCAGCTGCCGATGACCCTGCCGCTTTCCCCACCGCTACCGCCCCAGCTCGCCCGCTCGCGCACGAGCCTGCCGACGGGCGACGGCTGGGCGTACGAGCCCAAGTGGGACGGGTTCCGCGCCCTCGCGTTCGTCGACGGGGCGGACACCCACCTGCAGTCGCGCAACGGTAAGCCGCTGAGCCGCTACTTCCCCGAGGTCGTGCTCCCGCCCGGGCGCTACGTGATCGACGGGGAGCTCGTCATCCGCGACGCCGAGGGGCACGAGGAGTTCGACACGCTCAGCCAGCGCATCCACCCGGCGGCCTCCCGCATCGCCAAGCTGTCGGTGGAGATCCCCGCCACCTTCGTGGCCTTCGACCTGCTGGCCCTCGACGACGAGATCCTCATGGAGCGGCCCTACACCGAGCGCCGCGCGGCGCTCGAGGCGTTCGTGACCGCCCCCATCGAGCTGACGCCCAGCGTGCGCACCGCCGAGGAGGCGCAGGGGTGGTTGCACAGCGCCGAGGGCGTCATGGCCAAGGAGGTGGACGCGCCCTACCGCCCCGGCGAGCGCACGGGCATGGTGAAGATCAAGCGGGTGCGCACCATCGACGCGGTGGTGATGGGGTGGCGGCCCGGCAAGGAGGAGGGCACGGTCGGCGCGCTCATCCTCGGCCTGTACGAGGAGGACGGCCGGCTGCGCGAGGTCGGCCACTCGTCCGGGTTCACGGCCAAGCGCAAGCGCGAGATGGTGGGCGAGCTGGCGCCGTACGAGACGGGAGAGCGCGGCAGCGCCGAGCCGTCGCGCTGGACGGCCGGCCGCGACCTGGAGTGGGTCGCGCTGCGCCCGGAGCTGGTGGTCGAGGTGACGTTCGACCACGTCTCCAGCGGCCGCATCCGCCACGGCACCAAGGTGCAGCGCTGGCGCGACGACAAGGACCCCCGCAGCTGCACCGTCGACCAGCTGCTGACCTGAGCCGCGCCGCCCCCGAACCTGCACACGGGACCCCGCGTCCCGGTTAGGCTTGCGCGGTCCGCACGTCCAGGGGGAATCACTGATGGGTCATCGTCGTCTTCGGTGGGCACTGCTCACCGCGTCTGTCGCGTTCGTCGTCGCACCGGCCGCCACCGCGCTGGCCGCGCCGGCCAACCACCGCGTCGAGATCCGCCGCACCACCGGCGGGATCCCCCACGTGAAGGCCAAGGACTGGGCCAGCCTCGGCTACGGCGCCGGCTATGCCTTCGCCCAGGACAACCTGTGCCCGCTCGCCGACGCGTTCGTCACCGTCAACGGGCAGCGCTCGCGCTACTTCGCCCCGGGCGAGAACCAGCTCGGCTTCGCGGCCGGCTCGCTGACGCAGAACCTGAAGTCCGACTTCTTCTGGCAGAACGTCAAGGACAGCAAGACCGTCGAGAAGCTCGTCGCCCTCAAGCCGCCGCTCGGCCCCGAGCCCAACGTGCGCAAGACGGTGGAGGGCTACGCGGCGGGCTACAACCGGTACCTGAAGGACACGGGCGTCAAGAAGCTGCCCGACCCGCGTTGCCGCGGCAAGTCCTGGGTGCGGCCCATCACCACGATGGACCTGTTCCGCCGCTACTGCGCCGTCTCCGACTGGGAAGCGCAATTACTCACCAGCCCAG
>CAZXNX010000148.1:0-6437 GCA_964642225.1 uncultured Solirubrobacteraceae bacterium
GGCGGCGGGCGAGGGCAAGGCCGATGAAGCCGCCGGCGCCGGTGACGGCGATGTGGGGTCGCGAGGAGAGGTCCATCGTCGTTCTTATACTGCCACCGGCCGTGGGCAAGCTCTTGCGAACCGCAGCGTGGACCGTGGTTGCCGCTGGCGTGGCTGCCCCGCTGGTCCGACGGCGCCTGCGCACGCCCGCGCCCGTGACCATCGCCACGGCCTACGCCGCGCCGCTCGCCTTCGCGGTGGCGGTCCCGCGCTCGCGCGGCCGGGACGTCGGGCTGTGCGTGCTGCAGATGTGGGCCTACGTGGCGGCGTACAAGATGCCCGCCGACGATCCCGAGAAGCTCCAGCGCCGGGTGCACATCGACTATCCGATCGCCGTGGACCGGGTGCTGGGCCGGGGCATGATCCCCACCCAGCGCCTGCAGCGGCGCTTCGCCCGCTCGGCCACCGCCAACCCCTTCGAGCGCCTGCTGGTGTGGACCCACTGGGTGTGGTTCGCCGTCCCGCACGGGACCGTGGTGTGGATGCTGGTGCGCCACCCCGACCGTTTCCCGCGGGCGGCCTACCTCACCTACGCGACCTTCAACATCGGCTGCCTCATCTACTGGGCGGTCCCGACCGCGCCGCCGTGGTACGCCGCGGAGATCGGGCGCCTGCCGGTCAGCGACCCGCCCGGCCCGGACGTGCGGCGGATGATGCTGGAGGAGGGCGAGCGGTTCTGGAAGGAGCGGTGGGGCGCGCTGTACGGGGCGCTGGCCGGCAACCCGTATGCCGCGATGCCGTCGCTGCACTTCGGCACGTCCCTGATGGCGGCACGGCTGCTCGCCGACGCGGGCCCGGTGCCGGGGGCGATCGGCGCGGCCTACACCGCGACCCTGGGGACGGCGCTCGTCTACCTCGGCGAGCACTACGTCGTGGACCTCATCGCGGGCGCCGTCCTGGCCGAAGGGGTGCGGGCGGCCGCGCCGCGGGTGGCGCCGCTGGGCCGGCGGATCAGCGGCGCCCTGGCCGCATTGGGGCGACGGGCACAGGCATGAGGCAGGCTCCGGCATGACCTCGCAACCCGCCCAGAGCGGAGCGCCTGCGCCGGAGCCGAGCCATCACGACGAGGAGATGCCACGCCTGGTGCTGACGCGGCGCCAGGTCCTCGTCGCCGTCCTGTTCGTCGCCTGCGCCTTCGCCTTCCTGTACTTCGTCCTGCCCAAGATCACCGGCCTGCGCGACTCGTGGGACCGCCTGGACCGCGGCGACCCGTGGTGGCTCATCGTGGCCGGGCTGCTCGAGCTCGCCTCCTTCGGCGGCTACGTGGCGCTGTTCCGGACGGTCTGCGTCAGCGGCGCCGAGGAGCACCGCCGCATCGACTGGCGGGTCAGCTACCAGATCACCATGGCCGGGCTCGCGGCCACGCGGCTGTTCGCGGCGGCGGGCGCCGGGGGCATCGCGCTGACGGCGTGGGCGCTGCGGCGCTCGGGGATGGCCGCGCGCACGGTGGCGGTGCGGATGGTGGCCATGAACGTGCTGCTCTACGGCGTCTATCTGTCGACCGTCGTGGTGGTGGGGACGCTGCTGTTCTTCGGCGTCCTGCACGGCGGTGAGTCGGTGCCCCTGACCATCCTCCCGGCCGGCGGGGCCCTGGTCATCATGCTGGCGGTCGGCGCGCTGGTGCTGCTGCCCGCCGACGCCGAGCGGCGCTTCTCCTCGTGGGCCTCGGGCACGGGCCGGCTGCAGAAGCTCGGGACCGTGCTGGTGACCGTGCCGGCGGCGGCCTCCACGGGGGTGCGCAAGGCGATCGAGATCGTCCGCGACCGGCCCACCTCCCTGATCGGGGCGATCGCCTGGTGGACGTTCGACATCGGCACGCTGTGGGCGTGCTTCCACGCCTTCAGCAGCGGCGACACCCCGACGATCGCGGTGATCGTGATGAGCTACTTCCTGGGCATGGCCGGCAACCTGCTGCCCCTGCCCGGCGGGATCGGCGGGGTGGAGGGCGGCATGATCGCCGCGTTCGCCGCCTTCGGCGTGGACGTCGGGTACGCGACCGTGGCAGTGTTGTCCTACCGGGCCTTCAGCTTCTGGCTGCCGACCATCCCCGGGGCGATCGCCTACGTACAGTTGCGGGGCACCGTCAAGCGGTGGCGCGCGCAGGACGCCGAGGTGCCCGAGACGGCCCCGGTGTGACCTTTCGGCCCAGGCCGGACGGTGGTACTATACAAAGTAAAGTAATGCCTGGAACGGGCGCAACGGAAGAGCGGATATGAGCGACATCGAAAACGTGATCATCGTCGGCAGCGGCCCCGCCGGCTACACGGCAGCGCTCTACACCGCCCGCGCCAACCTCAACCCGCTCCTCATCGAGGGCTTCATGTGGGGCGGGTTGCTGCAGCAGACGACCGACGTCGAGAACTTCCCGGGCTTTCCCGCCGGCGTGACCGGGCCGGAGCTCATGCAGCAGATCCGCGACCAGGCCGAGCGCGTCGGGACCCGCTTCATCACCGACCAGGCCTCGCGCGTGGAGCTCGCCACCGAGCCCGGCGGCATCCACTCCGTCTGGGTCGGCACCACCGAGCACCGCGCCCGCGCCGTCGTCCTGGCCATGGGCGCCGAGCACAAGAAGCTCGGCGTGCCCGGCGAGGAGGAGCTGGCCGGCCGCGGCGTGTCGTACTGCGCCACCTGCGACGCCGCCTTCTTCAAGGACCACGAGACGGTGATCGTCGGCGGGGGCGACTCGGCGATGGAGGAGGCCATCTTCCTGGCCAAGTTCGCCAAGACCGTGACGATCGTCAACCGGCGCGAGGAGTTCCGCGCGTCGAAGATCATGCTCGACCGCGCCCGCTCCATCGACAACATCGAGTGGCTGGCGCCCTACACGGTCTCGGAGTTCGTGGCCGCCGACCACGGTGCCCTCGCGCACGCGCGGGTCCGTCACACCGGCACGGGCGAGGAGCACGACGTGCCGATGACCGGCGCGTTCATCGCGGTCGGCCACGAGCCGCAGTCGTCGATCGTCAAGGGCCAGGTCGCCCTGGACGAGGACGGGTACGTCCGCGTCGAGGGCCGCTCCACCCGCACCGACCGCCCCGGGGTGTTCGCGGCCGGCGACCTCGTCGACCACACCTACCGCCAGGCGATCACCGCCGCCGGGTCCGGCTGCCAGGCCGCCCTGGATGCGGAGTGGTACCTGCGGGACACCCCCGAGGTGCCCACGCCCAAGGGTATGCCCGAGGGCGATCTCGTCGAGGCCCAGTGGGCCCCGACGGGCGCGAAGGAGTAGCGCTCAGCCCGGCCCCCGGGGCCGGGCGAACGCGTGCGGAAGGGGAACTGCATGCCCGCGATCGTGCTGGCTCACCGAAGTGTGAGCCAGATCACAGTGCAGGAGTGCAACCTTGCGGCGGCGAAAGGGTTCTCACCCATGTCAATGCCGCACACGTACCAATACCCCAAGGTCAGCCCCGTCTCGTCGTCACCGACGAGCCACGGCGCCGCGAACGGCCAGGGAACGACCGCCGCCACTGCCGGCGATCGTCCCGCACCGCCGCGCCCCGACTCCGGTCGCTGAGCCTTCCGCCGCTCCGCGGCACCCGACCCCTCCACAGGGAGGATCGTCACCCCGACGGCATGGATGCCGCCGATGTTCCCGGCGAACCCGCCTGCCCGCGCCACGTCCGTACGGCCGCTGCGCGATCGCGGTGAAAAAGCTGTGCAGTTACAGCTTGGACCCCCCGATCGGCGGGTCATTGCGCAGGATGCGGTGCGAGCGCCTCGGCGCCATGCCACCGTCCGACTCACCCGAAGGAAAGCCTCCGCAACATGATCGCTTACGTGCTCGCCGCCCTGGTCGTCATCCCGCTCGCGCTGTTGATCGTCGACGTGTTCATGCCCAAGCGTGACAACGGCTCTCTTGCGGCCCATGGCGTGGAGATCCGCCCGCACGTGACCGCCTCCACGATCGATCGCCGCGACGTGCACCGGGCCGACCCGGTCGCTGACGCTGAGGTGCGCGCTCCGCGCATCGCCCCGGGTGACGGCATGGTCTACCGCCCCGCGCATCGCCCGGCCCAGCCCCGCTGACCGCGGCTCAGTCGAAGCCGGGCAGGGTGTCGGCCTCGGCGCCGACGCCCTCGATCCGCAGCAGCAGCCGCTTGCGGTCCAGGCCGCCGGTGTAGCCGCCGAGGGCGCCGCCCCCGCGCAGGATGCGGTGGCACGGCACGATCACGGGCATCGGGTTGCGGCCCAGGGCGGTCCCGGCCGCCCGCGCCGCGCCCGGGTTGCCCGCCGCGGCCGCGATCTCGGCGTAGGTGCGCGTCTCGCCGAACGGGATCGCCGCGGTCGCGCGCAGCACCCGCTGCTGGAACGGCGACGTCAGGCGCCAGTCGAGCGGGAGGTCGAAGCGGTCGCGATGGCCGTCGAAGTACTCGTCGAGCTCGCGCCGCACCGGATCCAGGCGGTCCGCGCGCTCCAGGATCCGCGGGGAGATCTGCTGGGAGAGCTGCTCGAGGATCACGTCGAGCCCGCCGTTGAAGTCCTCGTAGGCCAACCGGACGAGGCCGGTCCCGGTGCCGGCGGCCACGAGCGTCCCGACCGGCGTGTCGATGGTGGCGTAGGCGACGTCGGGCTCGGCGGCGGCGGCAAAGCGGCGGGCGGCCGCGGCGGCGGCGTCGGGGTCGATGGTGGGCGGCTTCAGCGTGGTCATGGCGCGGCTACCTCCTGGCGCAGTCGGGTGAGCCCTTCGTGGGCCGAGCGGCGGGCGGCCTCCTCGCTGAAGCCCAGCACCGCGCCGACCTCCCGGTGCGACAGGTCGCCGGCGTAGCGCAGCAGGATCGCCGCGCGCTGCTTGGGCGGCAGGGACCGCACGGCGTCCCACACCTCGTCGTCGGGCAGGGCGGGCGGCGCGCCGGCGCCGGCCGGCTCCACCTCGGCGACCGGGACCGGCGCCCGGGCACGGGCCCGGTGGTGGTCGGTCGCCTTGTGCTGGGCGATGGTCAGCACCCACGCCCGGACGTTGGAGTCCGGGCGCAGGTCGGGGTAGGCGCGCATCGCGGCCAGGAAGGTCTCCTGGAAGCAGTCGTCGGCGCCGTCCCGGCCCACGGCGGCCACCAGGAACCGGTACACCGGCTCACGCTGGTCGTCGAGGAAGCGCTGGAAGGGCGGGGTCATCACATGCAGAACGACGGGCGCGCGCGTTTCGTGAGATTCACTCGTGGAAGGCGGCGATCCGCCGCAGCAGGGGCGCGGGCCGGTAGCGCTCCTCGCGGTACTCCACCCACAGCGCCTCCAGCACCGCCAGGATGCGATCGACCCCGATCTCGTCGGCCCAGGCCAGCGGCCCGCGCGGGTGGTTGAGGTCGAGCACGAGCCCGTCGTCGACGTCCCGGGCGCTGCCCACGCCCTCCCCGACGGCGAAGGCGCACTCGTTGACGAGCTGGGCCACGATGCGGCCGAGCACGAGGCCGGGGGCGTCCGCCGTCCAGACGGTGTCCATCCCGAGCGTCGCGAAGAAGGCGGCGGCGCGCTCGGCGGCCAGGGTGGTGGTGAACGGGCCGCGGGTCAGCTCGACCAGCCGCACGTGGTCCAGCGGGGCGAACGTGAAGAAGCCGGCGGCGCCGCCCTCGGGGTCCAGCGCGGCGAGCGACCCCTCCTCGACGAGCAGGAGCTGGGGACCGCCCTGCAATACCCCGTCCTCGGGCTCGGCGCCGCAGTCCACCAGGAGCCAGGGCACCTCGCCGTCGGCGTCGGCGGGCTCGCGCGCGTCCCAGCCCGCCGCGGCGGCGTTGTCGCGCAGCTCCTGGGCCAGCGCGGACCAGCCCGCCACCACGACCACGGGGTTGCCGTCGGCGACGGGTGCGGGCTCCACCGTCTCGGGGTCCGGCGGGCGGTGCGGGCCGTCGTCGTAGCGGTACCAGCCGCGGCCCGTCTTGCGGCCGTGCCGGCCCGCGGCGACCATCTGCGCCGACAGCGGAGAGGGGCGCCAGCGCGGCTCCCCGAAGCTCAGCGCGGCGAACGACTGCGCCACCGCGAACCCCACGTCGATGCCGACGAGGTCCTGCAGCTCGAACGGCCCCATGCGGTAGCCGCCCCCGCGCCGCATGACGGTGTCGATCGTCTCGACATCGGCCACCCGCTCCTGCAGCAGCCGCAGCGCCTCGAGCCCGAAGGGACGGCTGCAGCGGTTCACGAGGAATCCCGGGACGTCGGCCGCGGCGATGACCCGCTTCCCCATCGCCTCGCCCGTCGCCGTGGCCAGGGCGAGCGCCGCATCGCCGGAGTCCAGCCCGGCGATCACCTCGACGAGGCGCATCGCCGGGGCCGGGTTGAAGAAATGCATGCCGACCACCAGCGTGGGGTCCGCGGCGGCCGGCGCGATCGCCGAGATGGGGATCGAGGAGGTGTTGGAGGCCAGCACGGCCTGCGGGGCGGCGGCCGAGGCGGCACGGAAGATGTCG
>CAZXNX010000149.1:0-6422 GCA_964642225.1 uncultured Solirubrobacteraceae bacterium
CGCGCCGGATGCGGTCGCCCGCATCGGGGCCGACGAGCTGCTGGCCCGGCTGCTGCCCTAACGGGGCTTGCGCAGCCCCTGCAGGTCGCCCCACGACCGGGTGTGGGCGATGTGCTCGGGCCCGAGCCAGGCGCGGCGGGCGGTGTAGACGCCGTACCGCATGTTCGCCAGCGTCTCCGGACCGTGGGCGTCGGAGTCGATCACGATCGGCACCCCGGCGGCGGCCGCGGCGCGGGCGTGGACGTCGTCGAGGTCGCGCCGGTTGGGGTTGGCGTTGATCTCCAGCATCGTCCCCGTGCGGGCCGCGGCGGCGATCAGCGCCTCCAGGTCGACGTCGTAGCCGGCGCGGCGGCCGATGAGCCGACCGGTCGGGTGGGCGATGACGTCGATGAGCGGATGCTCGGCGGCGGTCACCATCCGGGCCGTCATCGCGTCGCGGTCCATGCGGAAGGAGGTGTGGACCGAGGCGACGACCCAGTCGAGCTCGGCGAGGAGGTCGTCGTCGTAGTCCACGGAGCCGTCGGGGAGGATGTTCGTCTCGGTGCCGATGCGCACGGCGATGCCGTCGATCGCCGCGTCGACCTCGCGCACCCGCTCGATCTGGCGGCGCAGCTCGTCCGGCTGGACGTCGTCGCCGAAGCCGTGGGTGGCGGAGTGGTCGGTGATGACGAGGTATTCGTAGCCGCGCTCCAGCGCCGCGTGGGCCATCTCCTCGATCGTGCCGCGGCCGTCGGAGGCGACGGTGTGGCAGTGCAGGTCGCCGCGGATGTCGGCCAGGTCCACGAGCGTGGGCGGCTCGAACCCGGGCTCCAGCTCCCCGCGGTTCTCGCGCAGCTCGGGCTCGATGTACGGGAGGCCCAGCAGGGCGTAGACCTCCTCCTCGGTGGCGCACCGGTGGGTGGTGCCGGTGGCGTCGTCGAGGATCCCGTATTCGGAGATGTGCAGGCCGCGGCGCACCGCCTTGGCCCGCAGCGCCATGTTGTGCTCCTTGGAGCCGGTGAAGTGCTGCAGCAGGTTGCCGAACTGGTCGGGGGCGACGATCTTCAGGTCGACGTCCAAGCCGATGTGCAGGCGCCCGCGGGCGCCGCGCTCACCCGTGTGCGAGGCCGACTCCACGAGGTCCAGCGCGGCGAACGCCTCGGTCAGCGCCACCGGGTCGGTGGCGGTGGCGATCACGTCGAGGTCCTTGACGGTGTCGGCGCGCCGGCGGGCCGAGCCGGCCAGCTCGACCCGGTCGCTGGCCGGATGGGCGCGCAGCAGCTCGACCAGCTGACCGCCGACGGTCAGGGCGCGGTCCAGCAGCACGCGCTCGCGGATCGGGCCGGACTGCGCCTCGGCGCCGTAGGCGTCGATCGCCTCGACGATGGACGTCTCGAACTTCGCGCCCAGCCCCTTGACGGCCCGCAGCCGCTCCTCGATGGCCGCGGTGCGCAGGCCGTCGAGCGAGTCGATGCCCAGCTCGTCGTAGATGAGGCGCGCGCGCTTGGGCCCCAGGCCCGGCAGGCGGGTCATCGCCAGCAGGCCGGGCGGGTACTTGGCGCGCAGCTTCTCGGCGGCGGGGATCGTGCCCGTCTGGGCCAGGGCGACGATCTTCTCCTGCAGCGTCGCGCCGATCCCGGGCAGCTCGGTGGCGCGGCCGTCCAGGGCGAGCTGGCCGACCGAGACGGAGGCGTCCCGTACCGCCTTGGCCCCGCTGCGGTAGGCGACCACGCGGTGCACGATCGCCCCGTCGAGCTGGTACAGGTCGCCCAGCTCGTCCAGGGCCGCGGCGATCTCGGTGTTGGAAGGAATGGACATGGGGGCGGGCCGGGGGCATAGGGTACGCGGCCCGATGGCGCACCCTCCGCCAGCAGCCTCCGCACCGCCCCGGCCGATCAGCGGGCCGGCGTGGCTGGTCCTGCCCACGTACGACGAGGCGGAAAACCTCGAGCGCATGCTGGACGCCGCGCTGCCCATCCTCGCGGAGGCCGCCGGCGACCTCGGTGCGCGCATCCTGGTGGTCGACGACTCCTCCCCCGACGGCACCGGCGCGATCGCCGATCGCATGGCCGCCGCCCACCCCGGGCACATCGAGGTGCTGCACCGCACCGAGCGCAGCGGCCTGGGCCCGGCCTACCTGGCCGGCTTCCGCCACGCGCTGGACGCGGGCGCCGGGCTGATCCTCGAGATGGACTGCGACTTCTCGCACGACCCGCGCGACCTGGCCCGGCTCCTCGACGCGGTGCGCGAGGGCGCCGACGTGGCCCTGGGCTCCCGCTACACGCGCCACGGCGCGGTGGCCGACTGGGGGCTGGCCCGGCGCTTCGTCAGCCGGGGCGGCTCGGCCTACGCCCAGGCCACGCTGCGCCTGAAGGTCAAGGACCTCACCGGCGGGTTCAAGTGCTTCCGCCGCGAGGTGCTGGAGGCGATCGAGCTGGACACCGTGCGCTCCCACGGCTACGCGTTCCAGGTCGAGCTGACCTACCGCGCGGTGCGCCTGGGCTTCGACGTCGTCGAGATTCCCATCACCTTCCGGGACCGCGAGCAGGGATACTCGAAGATGTCGTGGCGCATCGCCGCCGAGGCGATGTGGCTGGTGCCGCAGCTGCGGCGCTGGAAGCCGCGGTAGCCGACCCACTATACTTTCTGAAGTACCACCGCTCACCCGAGTCCCAGGAGACCTGATGGCCAACCTTCCCGAAGTCACCGACGCAAACTTCCAGGCGGAGGTGCTCGAGTCCGACGTGCCGACGCTCGTCGACTTCTGGGCCCCCTGGTGCGGCCCCTGCCGCGTCGTGGGTCCCGTCCTGGAGGAGATCGACGGCGAGCGCAGCGACGTCCGCGTCGTGAAGCTCAACGTCGACGACAACCAGCAGACGGCCGCCGCCTACGGCGTGCTGTCGATCCCGACGATGATCCTCTTCAAGCACGGCGCCGAGGTGAAGAAGGTCATCGGCGCCTTCCCGAAGGCGAAGATCCTCTCGGAGCTGGAGCCGGCGCTCTAGCAGCGCCGCCGCGTGAGCCGCCGCCGGGTCCGGCGGCGGTTTACGCAACATTTGCCTCCGCTTGGCGGGAGCGTGGAGGGCCGGGGCGCATGATGGTCGTGCCCTCTTCCCCCATCCTCAGGAGGCGCTCCATGCAGTACCTCGGACTCTTCATCGCCTGCGCCGCCGGCCTCATCGCCATCTCGGTCGCGTTCACCGCCCTCGTCTGGGCCGCCGTCCAGGACGGCCGCGCCGACCAGGACTTCCGCAGCGCCCACCCCGAGCTCGACGTGGCCATCGCGGCCCACGAGCCCGTGGTCATGCCGCGCCGCCGTCAGTCGGTCTTCGCGACCCCGATGCGCAACGTGCGCCCCTCGATCGTGGTGCCCTCGAGCCCGTCGGCGCTCGCCGGGTCGTAGCCGACGCTGAGCGCCAGCGTCTCGCCCGTGAGGTAGCCCTCGTGGGCGCGGGCGGCGGCGAGCAGCTCGTTGTCGCCCGCGAGCGTGAGCGTGATGCGGTCGGCGATCTCCAGCCCGGCCGCCTTGCGCGCGTTCTGCACGGCGTGGACGACCTCGCGGGCCAGCCCCTCGCGGCGCAGCTCGTCGTCGAGAGCGAGGTCCAGCGCGACGGCGTGCGACCCCTCGCGCTCGAGCTGGTAGCCGTCCAGCGGCTGCATCGACAGCAGCAGGTCGTCGGCGCCGAGCGAGTGGTCGTGCCCGTCGATCCCGATGCCCACGACCCCGCCGCCGGCCAGCGTGGCGGCCACGTGGTCGGCGTCGAGCGCCGCCACCGCGGCGGCCACCTGCGGCATGCCCTTGCCGAAGCGCGGCCCGAGGGTGCGGTAGTTGGGCTTGACCTCGTAGGAGCCGAGCTCGTCGGCCTGCGTCACGAAGCGCACCGTCTTGACGTTGAGCTCGTCGCGGACGATGTCGATGAGCCGCTCGATCGCCTCGCGCTCGGGGCCGGCCGCCACCACGACGACCTCCCGCAGCGGCTGGCGGACCTTGAGCTTGGCCTGGCCGCGGGCGCCGAGACCCAGGCGCACCGTCTCGCGGGCGATGGCCATCGCGACCTCGAGCTCGGGGTCGCGGGGGCCGGCCTCGGGCCAGTCGGCCAGGTGCACGGACCCGAGCGAGCCGTCGAGCGTCTCGTAGATCTCGTCGGCGACGAACGGCGTGAACGGCGCCAGCAGCTTGGCGGTGGTGAGCAGGCACTCGCGCAGCGTCGCGAAGGCGGCGGGGTCGCCCTCCCAGAAGCGGCGGCGTGAGCGGCGCACGTACCAGTTGGAGAGATCGTCGACGAAGGTCGCGATCGCCCGGCCGCCCATCGTGGCGTCGAAGGCGTCGAGCCGTTCGGTGACCTCGGTGACGGTGGCCGCCAGGCGCGACAGCACCCACCGGTCCAGCTCGCTGGGCTCGGCGGCGGCGACCGCCGCGGGGTCGACGTCCTCGGAGTAGAGGTCCAGGAAGGCGTGGGTGTTCCACAGCGTCTTGAGGAACAGGCGCACGCCCTCGCCGATCGCCTCCTCGGAGAAGCGGTAGCCGTCCCACGGCTGCTTGGCGGTGAAGAAGTACCAGCGGAAGGCGTCGGCGCCGAACTTGTCGATGACCGGCCACGGCTCGACGACGTTGCCGCGCGTCTTGGACATCTTCTGGCCGGCTTCGTCCACGATCAGGCCGAGGCAGACGACGCTTTCGTAGGGCGACCGGTCGAAGAGCAGGGTGGAGACGGCCAGCAGCGAGTAGAACCACCCGCGGGTCTGGTCCAGCGCCTCGCAGATGTAGTTGGCGGGGAACTGCGCGGCGAACCGCTCCTCGCCCTCCATCGGGAAGTGGTGCTGGGCGAAGGGCATCGCGCCCGAGTCGAACCACACGTCGATGACCTCGGGGACGCGCGTGGCCCGGCGGTGGCACTGCGGGCACGGGAAGCCGACGTCGTCGACGAACGGTCGGTGGGGATCCTCCAGCCGCACGCCGGACAGCTCCTCGAGCTCGTCGAAGGAGCCGATCACGTGGGTGTGGCCCTCCTCGCAGCGCCACACCGGCAGCGGCGTGCCCCAGTAGCGCTCGCGGCTGATCGCCCAGTCGACGTTGTTCTCCAGCCAGTTGCCGAAGCGCCCCTGCTTGATGTGCGGCGGGTGCCAGTCGATCGTCTCGTTGGCGGCCAGCAGCCGGTCGCGCACCTGCGAGGTGGCGATGTACCAGGACGGCTTGGCGTAGTAGATGAGCGGCGTGCCGCAGCGCCAGCAGTGCGGGTAGGAGTGCTCGTAGTCCTCGGCGCGCAGCAGGCGCCCGCGGCCGCGCAGGTCCTCGACGAGGTCGCGGTCGGCGTCCTTGACGTTGCGCCCGGCGTACTCCCCGATGCGCTCGTCGTAGGTCCCGTCGAGCTTGACGGGGTTGACCATCGTGAGGTCGTACTGCTGGCCGAGGCGGTAGTCGTCCTCGCCGAAGGCGATCGCGGTGTGGACGAGGCCGGTGCCGTCGGAGGCGGTGACGAAGTCGGCGAGCAGCACCGAGTGGCCGAGCGGGCCGTAGGCGCTGCCGGGGATGTAGTCGAAGGGCGGCACGTAGCGCACGCCCTCCAGGTCGCTGCCGGGGAAGCGGTCGACGATCTCGGCCTCCTCGCCCAGCACGCGGGTGACGAGCGCCTCGGCGAGGATGAAGGTCGTGCCGTCGAGCCGGGCCCGCACGTAGACGAGGTCGGGGTCGACCGCCACCGCCGCGTTGGAGGGCAGGGTCCAGGGCGTGGTCGTCCAGACGAGGAGCTCCTCGTCGGCGCCCACGACGGGGAAGCGCACGTAGACCGAGGCGTCGACGACGTCCTTGTAGCCCTGCGCCACCTCGTGGCTGGAGAGCGCGGTGCCGCAGCGCGGGCAGTACGGGACGACCCGCGAGCCCTGGTAGAGCAGGTTCTTGTTGTGGATCTGCTTGAGCGCCCACCAGACCGACTCGACGTAGCCGGCGTCGAGCGTGCGGTAGGCGTCGTCCAGGTCGATCCAGAAGCCGATGCGCTCGGTGAGCGCGTTCCACTCCTCCAAGTACGTGAAGACGGAGTCGCGGCACTTCTCGTTGAACTCGGCGATGCCGTACGCCTCGATCTCCTCCTTGCTGGAGATCCCCAGCTCCTTCTCCACGCCGATCTCCACGGGCAGGCCGTGGCAGTCCCAGCCGCCCTTGCGCTCGACGAGGTAGCCGCGCATCGTCTTGAAGCGGGGGTAGATGTCCTTGAACACCCGGGCCAGCACGTGGTGGGAGCCGGGGCGCCCGTTGGCGGTCGGCGGCCCCTCGTAGAACACCCACCGCTCGGCCCCCGCGCGCTGCCGCAGCGAGGCCTCGAACACGTCGCGCTCCCGCCAGCGCTCGAGCACCCGCTGTTCCAGCTCGGGAAAGGACTGGCCGGGATCGACGGGGGCGTGGGACATGGACGGGGCATTCTAGGTCGTGGCCTCCGCCGGCGACC
>CAZXNX010000150.1:0-6398 GCA_964642225.1 uncultured Solirubrobacteraceae bacterium
ACGGATGGTACGGCCCGTCGTCCGGGAAGCACGCGGCTCGCTACGATGCGGCCGCTGGCCGCGAGCACCTTGTCCCATCGCGCCAGGACTCCTGCGCGCCCGCTCGAGCCGCTCCGTCATGACCACCCCGAGGCTGCCCATCACCGGTTCTGCATCAGCGCGAGTGGTTTCGTGACGGTCCTCCGGCGCGGCTGGGGCCACGTGCGGTCCACCCCGCGAGAGCTCGTCCTCCTCCTGCTCGTCACGGCGTTGCTCGGTGTGGCGTGGACCGTCAGCATCGCCCCCGTGAGCGGCCCGGACGAGAGCGCCCACGCCTCCTACGCACAGCACCTGGCCGAGACGGGTGCGGGGCCGCAGAAGGAGTCCGGCGAGGCCGTGACCTCGCGGCAGTACGGCGAGCTCTTCGACGGGCTGGGGCTCAAGTCGATGCTGGGGCACACCGACGGCAAGCCCGACTGGACCTTCGCGACGGAGGTGAACGCCCAGGCCTCGAACGCGACGGCGGCGGATCGCAGCAGCGGGTCCGGCCCCAACGCGGTCGCCAACAACCCGCCGCTCTACTACGCGTACGCCGCCGTCGTCTACCACCTGTCCCCGGACCGCTCCGCGCTCGGCCGCCTCGGGTGGATGCGGTTGGCGACGGTGCTCTTCACCCTCATCACGGTGCTCTGCACGTGGTTGCTGGCCGCCGAGATGTTCGCGGCCTCGTGGCCGCGGCTGGTCGCGGCCGGCACGGTCGCGCTGCAGCCGAAGCTGTCGGCCACCGGCGCGATCGTCAACCCCGACGCGATGCTCGTGGCCGTCTCCACCGCGTTCATCCTCGTCGGCGTCATCACGCTGCGACGCGGCCTCACCACCTGGCGTGCGGTCGGGCTGGGGCTTCTCGCCGGGCTCGGGGCGTTCACCCACGCCCGCGGGCTGTTCCTCGTCCCCGTCGCCGGGATCGTCCTCGGCGCCGCGGTGCTGGTGGCCCGCCCCGAGTGGCGGCGCGCGGCCACCAGGGCCGGCCTGGGGCTGGTGGCGCTGCTCGTGCCGCTCGGCCTGGCCTTCCTCTACACCCGCAGTCACGCGGGCGCCGCCTTCGGCGGCGGCGTCGACCAGGCGGCCGGCGGCGGCGGGAGCATCCGCCAGCTCGTCAGCTACGTCTGGCAGTTCTACTTCCCGGGGACCGACCTCTTCGACCCCAAGATCGGCCCGGACTACGGCTACCGGCAGGTGTTCATCGAGGGCTTCTTCGGCGACTTCGGCTCGCTCGAGCTCTCCTACAGCCGGACGATCAGCACCCTGTTGCAGGATGGGGCCTTCATCGGGCTCCTCCTGTTCGCCGCCTGCCTGGTGCGCGGCCCCCGCGTGCTGGTGCGGCAGTGGAAGTTCCTGCTCGTCGCCGGGGGCTCGGTGTTCTCGATGCTCGCGCTGCTGCACATCATCACCTACAAGTCGCTGCTCACCAGCCCCGATCCGCTGATCACCGGCCGTTACCTGCTGCCCTGCGTGGCGGTGTACGGGATGACCATCGCCTGGGTGTGCGCGAAGATCGGTCGGCGGCCCGGGCAGATCCTCGGCGGCGCGCTGCTGGGCGTGTTCGTCCTCCTGCAGTTCGGCGGGCTCGGGCTGGCGTTGGAGCGGTTCTATGTCTGAGCCACGGACCACGGATCCGGCCCCGGTGGCCCGCCGCTCGCGCACCGACCGCGTGCTCCGCTGGGGCGCGCTGGCGGCGTTCGTGGTGGTGCTCCTGGCCGGTGGGCTGACCGTCGTGCGCAAGAACGTCACGCTGGCGCGGCCGATCGTCGTCTCCACCCCGTCGTTCACCGGCCTGTTCAACCGCAGCTCGCTGCCCCTGAAGCCCGACAGCCGCACCTGCATCGGCCCGGTCGTGCTGGACCCGTCGGCCGACAACGTCCAGGTGCTCGGCGTGGTCAACGGCACCGGCCCGCACGGCCTGCGCGCGCTGGTGACCGCGCCCGGTTACCGGTCGCTGACCCCCTTCGCCGAGCCGGCGGCCCGCGGGGTGGACGCCCGCCTGGTGGCGCAACTGGCCACGCCGCCTCCGCGCACCGCGGACGCCCGGATCTGCGTCCTGGCCGGCCCGCGCACCAGCGCCGCGCTGGTCGGGACCACCGAGACCCGCTCGCTCACCCGGGCGACGACCACCCAGAACGGGGTGCAGGCCCCCGTGCGCGCGGCGTCGTGGGTCTACGCCAAGGGCCAGGCGTCGCTGCTGCAGCAGCGGTCGGCCGTCGCCGAGCACGCGGCCGCGTTCGCACCGAACCCCTTCGGCTCCGGGCTGCTCCTCGCGCTGGGATTCGCCGTGTGCGTGCTCGTCCCGGGGCTCGTGGGGTGGGCGATCGTCGCCGCGACCCGACGCGACGAGCCGGCGTGAGACTCGCTGTCCCCGGGTAGGTAGCAGGCGACGACCGTTAGGATGGGCCTCGCCCGCGCGTCCCACCGCGACCTTTGGGGCTCTCGGACGTTCCATCACCAGAACGTCGATCCGGAGCCCCGCCCGCATGACCACCATGGAGCAGACCATCCCCTCGCCCGATGTGGCGCCCGCACCGACCGACGAGGTCCTGGTGTCCGTGGTCATCCCCTGCCTCAACGAGGAGGAGAACATCGAGGCGTGCGTCGCCGCGGCGCTCAAGGCGATCGACGACGCCGGGATCACCGGAGAGGTGGTCGTCGCCGACAACGCCTCCGACGATCGCAGCGCCGAGCTGGCCGTCGCCGCCGGCGCCCGCGTGGTCACCGAGCCGCGCCGGGGCTACGGCTCCGCCTACCTCGCCGGCTTCGCCGCCGCCCGCGGCCGCTACATCGTGATGGGCGACGCCGACCTCACCTACGACTTCGACGAGATCCCCAACTTCGTCCGCGAGCTGGACGACGGCGCCGACCTCGTCATGGGCGACCGGATGGACAACATCCAGCCCGGCGCGATGCCGTGGCTGCACCAGTACGTGGGCAACCCGCTGCTGTCGGGGTTCCTCAACCTGCTCTACAAGACCGGCGTGCGCGACGCCCACTGCGGCATGCGCGCGATCCGCCGCGACAAGCTCGAGGTGCTCGACCTGCGCACCCCGGGGATGGAGTTCGCCTCCGAGATGGTCATCCGGGCCGCCAAGGAGCACCTGGACATCCGCGAGTTCCCCATCGACTACCACCCGCGCGGCGGCGAGTCGAAGCTCTCGACCTTCCGCGACGGCTGGCGGCACCTGCGCTTCCTGCTCGTGCACAGCCCCACGCACCTCTTCATCATCCCCGGCGCGATCCTGTCGTTCATCGGCGCGATCGTGATGCTCATCTCGCTCAGCGGGGTGGAGCTCTTCGGCCGCTCGTGGCAGTTGCACACCACCATCGGCGGCTCGCTCCTGCTCATCGTCGGCGCGCAGGTGCTGACGCTCGGCCTGTGCGCCCACGCCTACGGGACGTACTACATGCGTGAGCGCGAGCCCTGGTTCGACCGCGCCCGTGCCCGCTTCCGGCTCGAGCACGGCCTGGCCCTGGGCGCCGTGGTCACCCTGACCGGCCTGATCGCCGGCGCGGTGATCATCCTGAGCTGGATCGACAACGGCGCCGGCGCCCTGTCGGAGGAGAAGGTCGCCCTCCTGGCCGCCACGCTCGTCATCGTCGGCATCCAGATCTTCTTCACCTCCTTCCTGCTGAGTGTGATCGGGCTGCGCCGGACTCGATGACGGACGCAGAGAGGACGGGCCGCCCCGGGCGCGTCCGCGCGGTCCTGTTCCCGGGGTCCGCTGCGGTATGGGGTGCGGCCGCCGCCGTGTTCGGCGTCGGCACCGTCCTGCTGTTCGCCTGGCTGGGGCTCAGCTCCCACGAGGTGCTGCTGGGCGACAACTCGGTGGCCCCGCGGTACGCCGTCGCCGCGGCCGCCCAGGGCGCGCCGTTGTGCGTGCAGCGCACGCGGATCCCCACCGGCACCGGGCGCGTGCGCCTCTCGGTGGACACCCGCGCGCAGCCCCGTCCCGGCCTGGACGTCGTGGTGCGCCAGACGGACGGGACGGTCACGCGGGGCCGGGGGCCGCCCGGGCCCGCCGGGGTCCACGACGTGGACCTGCTCCTGGACCGGCCGATCAGCGGGCCGCGCTCCACGGTCATCGCCTCCGTGTGCCTGGAGCCGGCGACGAACACCAAGGTGTACGTGCGGGGCCACAACCAGCTGGGCATCACCGACCTGCCCCTGAAGGTCGGGCGGGGGCGCAACGACAGCCGCATCTCGCTGACCTACCTGCCCACCGTCCCGCGCACGGAGTCCGCCCTCTCCGACCTGCCGCAGATGGCCGAGCGGGCCACGCTGTTCCGGCCCGGGTTCGTGGAGCCGTGGCTGTACTGGGTGCTGCTGCTGGCCGCCTTCCCGTTGCTGGCCTACGGCGCCCTGCGCCTGATCGCCCGGGGCGGCGAGGGCGTGCGGACCCGCCGCGTGGCCGGCACCCTGTTCGCCCTCGTCTTCCTCTACGGGGCGAGCTGGGCGCTCATCACCCCGACGTTCCAGACGCCGGACGAGTCCGAGCACTTCGCCGCCGTGCAGTGGTTCGGCGAGACCGGCCGCGCCGTCGACGCCAGCCAGGGCACGCGCCCGGCCTGGGCGGACGCCGAGAGCCTGGTGATCGATGCCACGCGGGAGCTCACCGTGTTCGAGCGCACGACGGCCAACGTCCCGTGGGACAGATCCATCCAGGCCGCCTACCAGGCGCGGGCGGACGCCTACCCCGGCGGCCGGCCCCCGCGGGACAACGGCGGCGGCTTCCATCCCGCCACCAGCACGTGGACGCCGCTCTACTACGCGATGGTCTCGCCCGCCTACCTGGCCACCCGCGACGCGTCGGTGATGTCGCAGGTGGTGGCGCTGCGCTGGACGAGCGCCCTGATGGGGGCGCTGACCGCGGTGCTGGCGATGCTCACCGTCCTGGAGCTGCTGCCCCGCCGCCGGCGCCTGGCCATCGCGGCGGGGGTGCTGCTGGGCTTCCTGCCGCAATTCGGCTTCATGTCCGGGGCGATCAACAACGACGCGGCGCTCAACGTGCTCGCCGCGCTCGTGGTGTACCTCACCGTCCGCGGGCTGCGGCGCGGCTTCTCCCCGTGGCTGGGGCTGGCGCTGGGCGTCGCGCTGGGCCTGGCGCCGCTCATGAAGGGCACCGGGTACGCGCTGTATCCGTGCGTGGCCCTGGGCCTGGCCGCCGGGCTCGTGCGCAACCACACCCGCCGCGACCTCCTGGGGGTGCTGGCGGCCGCGGCCGCCGTCCTGGCCGTCTACCTCGGCTGGGGCCAGCTCAGCAGCGTCTTCCACCGCGCGACGTTCGCCACCCCCGGCGGCGGCACGCCCGGCGTGGACCTGCCGGCCAAGGACCACCCCGGGGAGTACCTGTCGTACCTGTGGCAGGTCCTGATCCCCTACAAGCCCTCGTTCCTGACGGACAAGACGATCGTCAACTGGCCGTTCTTCAACATCTACATCAAGCGCGGCTTCGGCGGCTTCGGCTGGTACGCGATCTTCTTCCCCAACTGGGTGTACGGCCTCATCACCGTGGCGCTGGGCGCCCTGGCCGCCGGCGCCGGCCTGGCCATCGCCCGGTTCTGGCGCACCGCGCTGGCCCGCTGGCCGGAGATCCTCTTCCTCGCCTCGGTCCCGGTCGTGGTGTTCCTCGCCGTCGAGGCGGCCTACCTGCCGCTCGGCGACGTCGTGCTCGACGGCACGGGAGAGCAGGGCCGCTACGCGTTCGACGCGCTGGTGCCGCTGGCGGCGATGGTCATCGCCGGCTGCCTGGGGCTGGGCGCACGCGGGCGCGACCGCCGCGGGGACGCGGTCCCGCCGGAGGCCGCGGCCGGCACGTCCGAGGTCGAGGCGGCTCCCGACCGGGTCGGGACCCGGCCCGCGCTGATCGCCACCGCGGTCGCCTCGGCGCTGCTCGTGTTCGGCTGGGCGTCGTGGTGGCTGGTCATGACCAGCTTCTACACCTGATCAGGGCAGGAGGTCGGTGAAGGCCCGGCCCTCGGCGTCGGGGGCCACGACGCGGGGGATGGCCCACGGGTCCGGGCGCCGGCGGCCCGGGACGGTGGCGTTGATCACCGCGTGGGTGAAGCCCGCGGCCCGCACGCGCGCCGTGACCTCCCGGTCCAGGTCACAGCCCGGGATGCCGAAGGGGTAGGAGAAGGTGGTGGGCGTGCGGCCCAGCCAGGCGGCGAGGTCCTCGCGGCTGCCGACGATCTCCTCCTCCTGGCGCGTGGCGGTGACGGCGGCCAGGGACGGGTGGGTGCGCCCGTGGGCGCCGACCTGCATCCCGTCGGCGGCGGCGAACTCGCGCAGCTCGTCCACCGTCATGGGCCTGTCCGCCTCCGGGGCCGGGGCCGGGTCGGCCGGGCGGCCGGCCCACACGCGCAGCATCCGC
>CAZXNX010000151.1:0-6331 GCA_964642225.1 uncultured Solirubrobacteraceae bacterium
GACGAGGGGCTGCGCAACAGCGACTCGCTGGCCCTGCTGCGCTATGCCGCGGCGCGCTATCACGAGGTGCTGGTGACCCGCAAGGGGAGGCGGATGGCCCGCGTCCCGCTCGCCTACCGCGACACGACCGTGGCGCTCGTCGCGTCCCGCACGACCCGCCGCGTGATCCGGCGGGGCGAGAAGACGACCATCACGCTGGTCGGCGTGCCCAAGAAGCTCGACGGCCCGCTGCCCCGCGGCTCGCGCCAGGGCACGATCGTCGTGCGCTACCGCGGCCGGGTGGTCGACCGCGTGGCCCTGCTGACGGCCGAGCCGGTGGCCGCCGCCACCGTCATCGAGAAGGTCGACGACACCGTGCCCGGCGGGGTCGCGGCGCTCGGGATCGTCCTCGGGCTGCTCGGGGTGGGTACCCTCCTCCTTCTGGGGGATCGGCGCCGGCGCCGTCGGCGCGAGGCCCGCCGCTCCCGCCCTCGTCCCTCCCGACAGGAGACAGGCGTCGCATGATCATCACCGTCACGCTCAACGCCGCCATCGACAAGTCACTGTCCGTGCCCAACTTCCGGCTCGGTCGTCGCCACCGCACCGTCGAGCAGATGACGATGCCGGGAGGCAAGGGCGTCAACGTCGCGCGCACCCTCAAGACCCTCGGGGCGCCCGTGATCGCCACCGGCCTGGCCGGCGGCCCCACCGGCACCCGCATCGTCGAACAGCTCACCCAGGAGTCCATCCTCAACGACTTCGTGCGCATCGGCGAGGATTCGCGCACCAACATGGCGGTGTACGACCCGACCAACGGCCAGCAGACGGAGATCAACGAGCGCGGTCCGGCGGTGACGGCCCAGGAGGTCGAGCTCTTCCGCGACAAGCTGCTCTACCTGGCCCGCGGCGCGGACATGGTCATCTTCGCCGGGTCGTTGCCCCGCGGGATCGACGCCTCGATCTACGCGGAGCTGATCCGCGACGTGCGCAAGATCGGCGTCGCCACGGTGATCGACACCGACGGCGATCCGCTGCGCCACGCTGTGCGGGCCGAGCCCGACGTGATCTCCCCGAACGTCCTGGAGGCCGAGGAGCTCGTCGGCCACGAGTTCAACGACGAGGACGACCGCGCGATCGCCGTGCGCGAGATGTGCGACCTCGGCGCCCGCGAGGCGATCATGACCGTGCCCGACGGCTGCGTCGCCTGGGTGCGCACCGACGCCGGCCAGCAGCTCGTGCGCGTGTGGATCGAGCCCCGCGAGGCCGTGGCCGTGCGCGGGTCCGGCGACGCCTTCCTGGCGGGGTACGCGTCGGCGCGATATGCGGGCCAGTCCCCGCAGGAGTGCCTGCGTCACGGGGTGGCCTGCGGTGCGGAGTCCACGCAGCGCCTCGGTGCGGGGCTGGTGGACGCCCGCGAGGTCGAGCGGCTGCTTGGCGAGACCCGCGTGGAGCACCTCACCGCACCCGCGCACACGGGCTGACGACCCGTCGCGCCCGGTTTGCGCTGCAAACCGCTGGTTGCGGGGTTCGCGCCGCGGATCTGGCGGGACGCGGTGGTATCGTCGTGGAGGTGGTTGCCGCCGCCTGCCGTCCCCTCGTCGCACCCCTCGTCGACCCCGCCTGCGCGGGGTCGTCCTGTCCGCCCCCGAGCCTAGGATCATCAGATGGAGATTGAAATCGGTCGCGGGAAGAAGGCCCGCCGCGCGTATGGCTTCGATGACATCGCGATCGTCCCCTCCCGCCGTACCCGGGACCCCGACGACGTGGACATCTCGTGGAAGCTGGCGGACTACCGCTTCGAGCTCCCGCTGCTGGGCTCCGCGATGGACGGCGTCGTCTCCCCGACGACCGCCGGCATCATCGGCAGGCTCGGCGGCCTCGCCGTCCTCAACCTCGAGGGCATCTTCACGCGCTACGCCGACGCCGAGGAGCAGTTGGAGCGCATCTCCAAGCTCCCCAAGGATCAGGCCACCGCGGAGATGCAGGCCATCTACCAGGAGCCGATCAAGCCTGAACTGATCAGCCAGCGCATCCGGGAGATCAAGGAGCAGGGCGTCGTCTGCGCAGCCTCCCTCACCCCGCAGCGCGTGGGCGCCTACTACGAGCTCGCGCTCGAGGCCGGCCTGGACATCCTCGTCATCCAGGGCACCGTGGTGTCCGCCGAGCACGTCTCGGAGACCTCCGAGCCGCTCAACCTCAAGGAGTTCATCCGCGACGTCGGCGTCCCCGTCGTCGTGGGCGGCTGCGCCAGCTACCACACGGGCCTGCACCTGATGCGCACCGGCGCCGCCGGCGTGCTCGTCGGCGTCGGCCCCGGCGCCGCCTGCACCACCCGCGGCGTGCTCGGTCTCGGCGTCCCGCAGGCCACCGCGATCGCCGACGTGGCGGGCGCGCGCTCCCAGCACATGCTGGAGACCGGCGAGTACGTCCAGGTCATCGCCGACGGCGGCATGCGCACCGGCGGCGACGTCTCCAAGGCCATCGCCTGCGGTGCCGACGCCGTGATGATCGGCTCGCCGCTGGCCCGCGGCTACGAGGCCCCCGGCCGGGGCTTCCACTGGGGCATGGCCACCTTCCATCCGACGCTGCCGCGCGGGGCGCGCGTGCAGACGGTGCAGAACGGCAGCCTCGAGCAGATCCTCACGGGTCCCGCCCACGAGAACGACGGCACGTTCAACCTCATGGGCGCCCTGCGGACCTCGATGGCCACCTGCGGCTACCAGGACCTCGCGGAGTTCAACCGCGCGGAGCTGATGATCGCTCCCTCGCTGCAGACGGAGGGCAAGGCCCTGCAGACCTCGCAGGGCGTGGGCATGGGCGCCCGCGGCTCCGCGGCCGCCGCTCCCGCCCCCAACGGCAACGGTTCCGGCAAGACGCCGGCGCTGCCGGAGGACGCGTGAGGCTCCGGCGGGCGGGTCGCTCACGCGACGTGGCACCACGCGCGTGAACGTCGAACGGCCGATCACGGCCGGTACTGGGGCGTCCCCGGCCGGGGGCGATCATCAGTTCAATCGCCCCATTACCGCTTCCACGGCCGGGACGGAGCTCGCTGACGAGTCGGCGCCGCTCGACATCCCGCGCAACGTCGACGAGGTCGTCGTCCTGGACTTCGGCGGCCAGTACTCCCAGCTCATCGCCCGCCGGGTCCGTGAGTGCGGCGTCTTCTCCGAGCTGCTGCCCCACCACGTGGGTGCCGAGGCCGTGGCCGCGCGTAAGCCGCGCGGCCTGATCCTCTCGGGCGGCCCGGCGTCGGTGTACGCCGACGGCGCTCCCGCGCTGGACCCGGCGCTCCTGGAGCTCGGCATCCCGGTGCTGGGCATCTGTTACGGCATGCAGCTCCTGGCCCACGACCTCGGCGGCGACGTGCAGTCCGCCGAGGTGGGGGAGTTCGGCCGCTCCCAGCTCGCCGTGCTGGAGCCCGGACGGCTGCTGGCCGGCCTGCCCACCAGCCAGGCGTGCTGGATGTCGCACCGCGACACCGTGTTCGCGCCGCCGCCCGGCTTCACCGCCCTGGCCTCCTCCACGGGGTCGCCGGTCGCCGCGCTGGAGAACGTCGAGCGCGACATCTACGGGATCCAGTTCCACCCCGAGGTCGTCCACACGCCCTACGGCACCGAGATCCTCACCACGTTCCTCAAGGACGTGTGCGGCTGCGCCATGACCTGGTCGGCGGCCTCGATCGTCGAGGAGCAGATCGCCCGCATCCGCGCCCAGGTCGGCGACGGCAAGGTCATCTGCGGCCTCAGCGGCGGCGTCGACTCGTCGGTCGCGGCGCTGCTCGTGCACCGCGCCATCGGTGACCAGCTCACGTGCGTGTTCGTCGACCACGGCCTCATGCGCAAGAACGAGGGCGAGCAGGTCATCCTCGCCTTCCGCGACCACTTCAAGGTGCCGCTGGTGGCGGTCGACGCCGAGAACCGCTTCCTGGAGAAGCTCAGCGGCGTGACCGAGCCGGAGGCCAAGCGCAAGGCGATCGGCGCCGAGTTCATCCGCGTCTTCGAGGAGGAGGCGGCCAAGATCGGTGACGCGAAGTTCCTCGTCCAGGGCACCCTCTACTCCGACGTCATCGAATCCGGCGGCGGGACGGGCGCGGCGACGATCAAGTCCCACCACAACGTGGGGGGCCTGCCCGAGGACCTGGAGTTCGATCTCGTCGAGCCGCTGCGTGCCCTGTTCAAGGACGAGGTCCGCGCGGTCGGAGCCGAGCTGGGCCTTCCGGAACGGCTCGTGTGGCGCCAGCCCTTCCCGGGGCCCGGCCTGGCCATCCGCATCGTCGGCGGCGAAGCCACCAAGGCGCGCCTGGACGTGCTGCGCGACGCCGACGCCATCCTGCAGGACGAGATCCGCCAGGCCGGTCTGTACCGCGACCTGTGGCAGTCGTTCTGCGTGCTGCCCGACGTGCGCACCGTGGGCGTGCAGGGCGACGAGCGCACCTACGGCTACGTCGTGGTCATCCGGGCGGTCACCAGCGACGACGCCATGACCGCCGACTGGGCACGGCTGCCCTACGACCTGCTGGAGCAGATCGCCAGCCGGATGATCAACGAGCTGCGCGAGGTCAACCGGGTCGTGCTCGACATCACGAGCAAGCCGCCCGGCACCATCGAGTGGGAATAGCCCCGCCCGGAGGATGAGGGCGCGGCGCCAGCCCCAGGCAGGCGACGTGCTGCGCGAGGCGCTCACGGTCCTGCGGTCCCGGCGCATGGCGGTGATCGGCCTCGCGGTGGCGATCATCGTGCCCGTCGGCGCGATGGACCGCGTCTTCCTGTCCCTGAGCCGCGACCTCAACGATCACCACCAGGGGGCGCTGGCCCTGATGGTCTCCCTGGTCTCCACCAGCATCTTCATGCTCGGCTCGGTGGTCTACGCCGGGATCCTGGAGCACATCGTGGCCGAGCAGCGGGGGCACGGCGTGCAGTCGATCCTCGTCGTGCTGCGCCGCGTGCCCTACGGAAGGTTGCTGCTCGCCGACCTCGCCGTCTCCGCCTTCACCATCCTCGGGCTCGTGCTCTGCATCCTGCCGGGCATCGTGGCCATGACCCTGACGGCGCTGGTGGGTGCGCTGATGGGGATCGAGCGGCTCGGCGTGTGGCGGGCGATCCGCCGCTCGGCGTCCCTCGTGCGCGGGCGGTTCGTCCTCGTCTTCCTGCTCGTGTCGCTCCCGCTGATCGTCCAGGTGCTGGTCGGGGGCTCGCTCGACGCGCTGTCGGCGATGAACATGGGCTTCTGGGTGCTCGGCTCCGTGCTCATCCCCCTGGCGATGGTCGTCTACATCGGCCTCGTGACCGTGACGCTCGCCTTCGGGCTGACCGACCTGACCGACCATGTCCCGGTGCGCGGCTAGGTCGCCGACGCCGTGGGGTGAGGCGCTAGCTGTTCTTGTCCCACTGCCGCAGCAGCGGGTTGGGGTCGTAGGGCGCGCCGCCCTCGTACCAGCCGGGGGCGCCCCAGGCCTCGAAGTGCAGGTGGCAGCCGACGGCGTCGCCGGTGTCGCCGACCTGGCCGATCGACTGGCCCGCCGTCAGGTGCTGGCCGACCTTGACGGTCGCGGGCGCCTTGAGGTGGGCGTACATGTCGTCCTTGGCGCTGCCGTCGAGGTCGATGACCAGGTAGTTGCCGGCGGCGGACTGGAACGTACGGGCCTGCACGGTGCCGGCGCGCGCGGCCACGAGCGGGGTCCCGCACGTGGCGAAGATGTCCTGCCCCTCGTGCGAGCGCCCGCCGCGGCCGGCCCCGTACGCCCCCGCGCCGGTGCCGAAGCGATGGGCACCGGCGATGGGGAAGACCTCGGTGCGCAGCTGGAAGGTCGCCGAGGCGGCGCGGCCGCCGGCCGGGGTCACGGTGAAGCGGTAGCGGCCGCCGGCGACCGTCCTGCCCTTGGCCCGGCCGTCCCAGCGCACGCTCAACACCGTGCCGGCCTGCGTGGCGGGCATGTCCCAGTCGGCCGCGGCAGTACCGGCGCCGTCGCGGCGCACGTCGACGTGGGCGGCGGCGCCGTTGCGCACGAGGAAGCCCAGGGATGCGGGGGTGGCGCTGCTGACCCCGGTCTTCGGCGCGCTGACGGCGAGGTCCACGGGCGCGCTGTCCAGCGCCGTGGTGGTGGCGACGGTGAGGCGCGCGGCGCTGACGGGGGAGACCTGGCCTCCGCCGCTGACGGCCTGGACCGGGCCCGTGCGGGCGCCCGCGGGCACGGTGGCCTCCACGACGGTGTCGGACACCGGGGTGGCCGGGGCGGCCCGATCGTCCCCGCGGCCCGATGCGCCGGTGAAGCGCACCACGGAGACGGTCCCCAGATGGGTGCCGACGAGCTGGACGACGCTGCTCCCGGGCGTCACGGCGCGCACCGCCGGGC
>CAZXNX010000152.1:0-6321 GCA_964642225.1 uncultured Solirubrobacteraceae bacterium
CGCCGACGTCGCCCGCGTGGAGCCCCTGCTGGAGGTGATGGGCACGCTCATCCTCCACGTCGGCGAGACCGGCCAGGGCCAGATGCTCAAGCTCATCAACCAGGCGGTGGCCGCCGCCAATGCCGCCACGCTCGCCCAGGCCCTCGTCGCGGCGTCCGCGACCGGCGTGGATCTGGAGCACCTCGTGGCCGTCATGGGCGCCGGGTCCGGCGGGAGCACGATGCTCGACCTCAAGGCCGGACCGATGCGCGAGCACGACTACGCGACGCTGTTCAAGCTTGACCACATGATCAAGGACGTCGGACTGTGCCTGCGGGAGACCCAGGCGGCCGGCGTGCCGTTCCCGGCGGCCGCCGACGCCCAGCAGGCGCTGCTGGCCGCCCAGTCCCGCGGATTCGGCGAGGCGGATTTCGCCGCGGTCCTCGAAGCGTTCGAGGGCCTGGCGGACCGGCGCATCTGAGACACACTGCCGCAATTCCCCCGGCTGCACACAGTCCGTTCTCCAAGTCTTTGACGCGCGACGCGTGTGACACACGACACACAACTTGGCCTTCACATGACGGGAACACGCCCCGAAATCGCTATTGACCCCGTGTGAAATAGGCGAATTTGCAGGGACATTTTGCGCTTTGAGCAGCATCTGCGACAATGTGGTACGTCCCGTGGCTGGAGGTCGGAAGGGTTACCGACATCGCCTCGAGGGCCTTCTCTCGTTCCCTCCTCAGAAACCTCACTACACCTATGCCAATTGCCTTCAAGGAATGGGCCGTCACGGTCCGCGCGCTTGCCGAGGGTGAGCAGTTGCTCACGCTTCGCAAGGGCGGCATCCGTGAGCCCAACAAGCACTTCGCGCTCGACCACGATCGGTTCTTCCTGTACCCGACGTTCGATCACCAGCGCAACGATCTGATCCGGGACTCGCACCTCCCGGAGCTGCGGCGTGCCCTCGAGGAGGGCGTGTGGCCCGACGGCGAGCCGCCCGTCCAGGCGCTCCTGCGCGACGGCGGCATCGAGCAGCCCGAGCGTGTCCGCATCCGCTCCTGGGCCGAGGTGGCCGGGTCCTTCACGGTGACCGACCCGCGCGTGGTCAACGAGCTGTCCCCGTTCTACATCTGGACGACGGACTACGCCGACAAGCGCCTGTCGTGGAAGCCGCGGCACCCGCTGCACGTCGTGCTCCTGCGCACGTACCGCATTCCCCGTCCCGTTACTGTCCGCGTACGCGACGAGTACGGCGGATGTCGCTCCTTCGTGGAGATCATGCGCGACCTGCCCTTCGAGGGCACGCCGGTGCTGTCCGACGACGAGTTCGAGCGGGCCACCGAGGAGATCGGCAACATCTGCAGCGGCCGCGTTCCGGCGCTGGCCTAGTCGCATCTCCGTCCGCGACACGCCGCTCCACGGCGCCCGGGGTGTTCTCACCCTGGGCATCGGTGGAGGCGGCGATGTCGTCGGCGCCCTGGCCGTGCACGCGGTCGCCCGCGGCGCCGGCCTCCGCTCGGCGGTTGGCGGCATCACATGGGAGCGCCGCCCGATCGACCCCCTCCCCGGCCCGCGGCGGCTCAACGAGCTGACCGGCCTGCGGGTCGTGCATCCCGCCGCCGGCCTGGCCTCGGCCCGCACCCGCGGCCCGGGCGACGTGCAGTTCGCCGAGGGGCGCGTCGCCGGCCTGCTGGGCGAGCCCACCGTGCTCATCGACCCGCACCCCGGCCCTGCCGCCATCGCCGACGGCATCGCGGCGGCGGCCGACGCCCTGGAGGCCGACACCGTCGTCCTGCTCGACGTCGGCGGGGACATGCTGGCCCACGGCACCGAGCCCGGCCTGGCCAGCCCGCTGGCCGACGCCGTGATGCTCGCCGCCGCGCCCCACCTGCGGCGGCGCCACGGGCTGCGGGTGATCGCCGCCGTCTTCGGCGCCGGCTGCGACGGCGAGCTCACCCCGGGCGAGGTCGCGGCCCGATTGGCCGAGGTGTCGGCCGCCGGCGGCGACCTGGGCCAGCTGACGCTCGACACCGCCGCCCTGACCCTGCTGGAGCAGGCCGTGAAGGTCGTACCCACCGAGGCCAGCGCCCTGGCCCTGAAGTGCGCCAGCGGCCACATCGGCCGCGAGGCCATCCGCGGCGGACGCCGCCACGTGGAGCTGACGCCGGCGGGCGGCATCGTCGCCTGCTTCGACCCGCAGGCGGCGCTGGACTCATCCGCCCGGCTGGCCGCCCTGGTCCTCGACACGCCCAGCCTGGAGGACGCCAACGCCCTCATCACCTCGCGCGGGATCGGCACCGAGCTGACCTTCGAGCGCGCCGCGGCGGCGCACGGGCCCCACGGGGGCTACTGATGGCGTGGACCGAGACCCGGTCCTCCTCCTTCGCCGTGCGCTACGAGCAGGAGGATGAGACGGACGTCGCCGAGCTCCTCGACCAGCTCGAGGGCACCCGCGAGCGCCTCGACGCGGCGTTCGGGCGCCTCCCGGAGAACATCGCGGTCGTCGTCCACCCCACCACGACCCAGCTCGCGCTGGCTCAGCCCATCCTCCCCGTCGTGCGCCGCATGACCGCGCCGGCGGCCCGCCGCTACCTGGCCGGCTGGTACACCGCCGCGGAGGTGCACGTGCTCGCGCCCCGGCTCCTGCGCGAGCGCGCGTCCAACGTGCCGGGATCGGAGGAGATGCTCCTGCTCACCCCCTCGGCCCTCTACACGCAGCTCGTGGTCGGCCACCTGCACCCCAAGCTCCCCCCGCCGTTCCGCCCCGCCTCGCTGCGCACCTACGCCACGTGGGCGTGGCTCGTGGCGGGCGCCGGCTCGTGGTTCTCGGGGCAGACGGCGTGGGCCCGGCCCGCGATCATCCGGCGCCTGCGCGAGGGCGGCAAGCCCGCCTTCCCGCCCAACGTGTCCGACGCGCCACTGCTCGGCGGCACCATCTACGACCTCCTCGTGCGGGAGGAGGGCGAGGGGGCGGCCGTGCGGCTGGCCCGCGCCCCGCTCGCCGACGGGCCCCGTCGCGTGCTGGAGCGCGCCTTCAGCGAGCGCGCCGCGGTCCACACCGAAGGCACCTGGCGCTCCCATCTGACCCGCATGGCCACCGCCGCCGGCGACCGCTGACCCACCTGTCTCCGGGCCGCGCCTACCGCACGCGGGCCGGGTTGCCCACCGCGGTGGCGCCGGCCGGGATGTCCCGGGTGACGACGGCGCCGGCGCCCACGATCGCGTCGTCGCCGATCGTCACGCCCGGGCAGACGATCACCCCGCCGCCGAGCCACACGTTCTCGCCCAGGGTGATCGGCGCCGCCGTCTCGACGTTCGTGCGCCGCTCGGCGGGGTCGCGCGGGTGGTCGGGGGTCAGGAGCTGCACGGCCGGCCCCAGGCGGCTTCCCGCGCCGATGGTGATCGGCGCGGCGTCCAGGAGGATCGCGCCGGTGTTGATGAAGACGCCGTCGGCGAGGAGGACGTTGTAGCCGTAGTCGCAGAAGAACGGCCGCTGCACCTCGACGCCGGCACCCACGGCGCCGAGCAGCTCGGCCAGGATGCGGTTGCGCGACGGGTAGTCGGTCGCCCCGTCGGCCCGGCGCAGCACCTCCTGGCAGCGCGCGCGGTCCTGCGGCAGGGGCGCCTCGGCCGGGTCGTACGGCGCCCCGGCGACCATGCGGTCACGGGCGGACGGCGCGGGCCTCACGACAGGGCCGACCCGAGCACGATCACCAGCGCCACCACGACCACCGCGACGACGATCCCGACGAGCAGCGGCCGGGCCCGCACCACCGGGGCTTCCGGGGCGTTGGAGATGAGCTGGGACTCCCGCAGCACATCGCGGGCCGCGGTGGCCCCCGAGGCGGGCACGAGGATGTCACGGGGCCCGGCGGCGAGCATGTCGGGCACATCGAAGCCCGCCGAGCGCTTCACCGTGCTGGGAATGCCCTCCTCCAGCAGCATGCCCTGGATCATCTCCGCCTCGGGCTGCTGGCGCCCGGTGGCGACCCGGACGAGATCCCCGTCCGCGTAGACCGGGTTGATGCGGCGGGCGACGTCGCGGCGGTCGTCGTCAATCGACAACCGTGACCTCCACCTCGGTCACGACGCCGTCGTCGACCAGATAACTGCGCACCACGGGATCGGCGCCCCGCGTGAGCCCGACGATGAGCCACTGCACACCGGGCCAGTGGGCGGCGAAGTTGACGTCGGTCTGCGACGGATACGGGGCCGAGCGGGTGTGGGAGTGGTAGATCGCCCCCAGCTCCAGGCCATCGTCCTCCATCGCGGTGAGCGCGCGGTGCAGCTCCATGCCGTCGACGTCGAAGCGCATCGGGCTGTGGGCCAGGTTCTCCAGCTCCACCACGACCTCGGCCACGCCGTCACGGACGCCGACGATGCCGCAGCACTCGTCGGGGGCGTCACGCTGGGCGTGCGCCACGATCGCGTCCAGCCGGTCACGAGCGATCCTCATGGGAGAAACGTACCGCCCGGGTCGTCCGGGCCCGGTCCCTGCCTGGCTCAGGAGACGGATTCGCGCTTGGGCGCGGGCGCCTCGGGGTCCGGGTGGACTCCCGGCTCGGTGCGCGGCTCGGGCGCGGGGACGGGCTCGTCGTCGTGACGGGCCTGGACCTGGCGCTGGCCGAACGGGTCCTTCTCGTCGTCGTCGCCGCCGGTGAGGCCGCTGACGGAGTCCTTGAACTCGCGCAGGCCCTTGCCGAGCGACTTGCCGACCTCGGGGAGCTTCTTGGGTCCGAGGACGAGCAGGGCGATGACCAGGACGATCACCAGTTCCATGGGGCCGACGTTAGGCATGCGACGTATGGTCGCAGACCGGGAGGCCGGCCGCGACGATCGCTACCACCAGACCGTGGAGTCGAGGTTGGCGACCTCGTCCACGGGGAGGGTGTACACGCCGCTGGACAGATACTTGGACCCGTCGTCGCAGACGATGAAGACGACGTTGCCCTCGTCCATCTCGCTGGCGATGCGCACCGCGATCGAGAGGATGGCCCCGGACGAGACGCCCGCGAAGATGCCCTCCTCGTCGAGCAGCCTGCGCGTCCAGATGATCGCGTCGCGGTTCGTCACGAAGATCTTGCGGTCCAGCAGGGACAGGTCGATGATCGGCGGGATGAACCCGTCGTCGAGGGAGCGCAGGCCCTGGACCGGCTCGCCCTGCATCGGCTCGGCGGCGACGATCTTGACCCGGTCGCCCAGCTCCTCCTTGAAGCGGCGCGCGTTGCCCATCAGCGTGCCGCCCGTGCCCAGCCCCGCGACGAACGCGTCGACCTGGCCGTCGAGCTCCTCGAGGATCTCGGGGGCGGTGCCGTTGTAGTGGGCCAGCGGGTTGGCCGGGTTGCCGTACTGGTACGGCATGTAGTACTCGGGGTTGTCCTGCGCCATCTCGAGCGCCATGGCGACCGCGCCGTTGGAGCCCTGGTCTCCGGGCGAGTAGACGATCTCGGCCCCGTACATCGTCAGCAGCTGGGTGCGCTCGGGCGTGACGTTGTCCGGCATCACGACCTTGAGCTTGTAGCCCTTGCGCTTGGCGATCATCGCCAGCGCGATGCCGGTGTTGCCCGAGGTCGGCTCCAGGATGGTCTGCCCCGGCGCGATGAGGCCCTTCTCCTCGGCGTCCTCGATGAGCGACCGCGCGACGCGGTCCTTCACGGAGCCGGTCGGGTTGCGCGACTCGAGCTTGGCCCAGATCCGCACCCCCGGCTTGGGCGACATCCGTTGGAGCTCGACGAGCGGCGTGTTGCCGATCGACTGCACGATGTCGCCGTAGCGACCGCCGCACGGCTTGTTCTGAAGCGGAGGGAGACCCATGACTTCACAAAGTGTAGCGGCGGGCCGGGTGGCCGGGCGCCTCCCGGCGAAGTAGGTTTCACACGGTGTCAACCCTGGTGAAGGTCGGGCTGTGCGAGCTGGCGCTGGGTGCGCTCAGCGGCTGGATCGTCGTGCTGCGCACCGAGCATCCGCAGGTGCTGCGGCGCCTGGGCGTGCGCAGCCCGCGCCGCGTGCTCCAGGCCCACCTGGACTGGATCATCATGGGCCTCATCCTCATCGCGGTGGGCACCGCGCTGCCGGACCTGCCGAGCTGGCTGGCCTGGGTCCTGGGCTTCGGCGCGCTCGTCAACGCCACGCTGTTCGTCCCGCTGGCCTTCAACGAGGACGCCAGCAAGGCCCTCCCCTACCGGGCCATCACGCTGCTCTCGTTCACCGCCATGAGCGTGGGCACGGTCGGTGCCGCCGCCGTGGCGCTCGGCGCCTGACCGCCAAGGGCCTTCTCAGGCCCAGGCGGCGCGCAGCCGGCGCAGCCCCTCGGCGATCTCCTCGGGCGGGTGCGTGGTG
>CAZXNX010000153.1:0-4797 GCA_964642225.1 uncultured Solirubrobacteraceae bacterium
CCCTGAGCCCGCGGGTCAACCGGGGGGCGGGCCCTGGGCGGTGGCGCCGGCGGCGCCGACCGACGGGTCGGGCACCCGCAGGCGCTCGCGGCGTCGCCGGCGCCGGCGCTCCACCTCCGCGTTGACCTCCGCGCCGTAGAGGAAGGCGGTGTTGGTGATGTAGAGGAACAGGAGCAGGGCGATCAGCGTCCCCGCCAGCCCGTAGACCGCGCCGTAGCGCGACACGTTGTTGACGTAGATCCCGAACAGGACGATCGCCGCCAGCCACAGCAGCACGGCGACGGAGGCGCCGATCGAGAGGATCCGCACCCGCGGCGTCCCCTCCGGCGGCGCGGGTGCGATCGCGTACACCACCGTCACCGTGAGCATGGCGCTGAGGATGGCGATCGGCCAGCGGATCACGGCCCAGATCGCGGCGGCCTCATCGCCCAGCCCGATCTCGGAGAAGAGGTCGTGCGCCAGCGTGTCGCCCAGGAACACGGCCGAGACGGTGATGACGTAGAGCAGCACCACGATGAGCGTGGCGCCGAGGCTGATGACGCGCGTGCGCACGATCCCGCGGTCGTCGACGTAGCCGAAGATCCGATTGACCGCGCGGCCCGCCGCCATGAAGGCGCCCGACGCGCCGCTGAGCGCGAGGACGAACGAGAACACGAGCGCCAGCGACAGCGCTCCCGAGGAGGCGTTGACCATCTGGTCCAGGACGTCGTTGACCACCTTGGAGACCGACGGGTCGGCGCCCTGGTCCAGCAGCTCCTGGGCGGCCCGGCGGGGGATCGACTGGTCGCCGACGAGCCCGAAGATCGTGAACACGACGAGCAGCCCCGGGAAGATCGACATCATCGCGAAGTACGTCAGGGCGGCCGCGTTGTCGCCCATCTGGTTGGCGTCGTAGTTGAGGGCCGCCCGCACGGGGACCGTGTCGCTCACCCGCGCCCACGCCCGCCGCCACCACGAGGAAGCGGCGCCCCGGGGGGCGCCGCCGTCGTCCTGCCCGTCGGCTGCGGTGCTCACACGGCCGACGCTAGCACTGGAATGCGTCTCCCAGTACTCGTGGAGTTACCGTCGCGCTCCGCGAGCGCCGATCCCGTAGCCACCGGTCCCGACACCGCCGATCAGCACGAGGACCGCGGCGACGATGCCGACGATCGCCGGAAGCCCCAGGGCCAGGCACAGGGCGTAGGCCAGGGCAGCAAGAAGAATGGCGATGAGAATCCCGATCATGGTTGAGGCGTCCTCCCGGATAGGCGCGCGTGGCGCACGATTGTGTGGGATCAGAATTCCCGGGCCCCGGCCACGGCAAACGTCCATGTGGCCTGAACGGGCCGTAGGATCAGGTGGATGCGCGCCGAGTTCCTCATCTACGCCGGGGTCGACGAGTTGGACGTCGTCGGGCCCTACGAGACGCTGTCGGTCGCGGGCCGGCACGGGGCCGACATCGAGGTCGCGCTGGTGCGCCCGGAGAGCATGAACGCGGTCACCGCCTCCCACGGGGTGCTGTTCACCCCCGACGCGCTGCTGTCGGCCGCCCCGGAGCTGCTCGTGGTCCCCGGCGGTGGCTGGGGGGCGCGCGCCAAGGTGGGGGCCTGGGGCGAGTACCAGCGCGGCCGCCTGCCGATGGCCGTGGCCGAGCGCCACGCGGCCGGCTCGACCGTCGCGGGCGTCTGCACCGGGGCGCTCCTGCTCGCCGCGACCGGCATGCTCAAGGGCCGCCCCGCGGTCACCCACGCCTCCGCGCTGGAGGATCTCGCCGACGCCGAGGCGATCGTCGTCGACGCGCGCGTGGTCGACGACGGCGACGTCCTCACCTGCGGCGGCGTCACCTCGGGGATCGACCTGGCGCTGTGGTTCGTCGAGCGGGAGTTCGGGCGCGACCTGGCCGAGGCCGTGTCGCGGACGATGGAGCACGAACGGCGGGGCGCCGTCCACCGCGCCCCGTGACCGTCTAGGCGCTCGGCTCCTCCTGGAGCGCCTGCACCGCGTCCTCGCGGGTCTCGCGGATGGCGAGGATCTGGTCCAGCCCGGTGATCGAGAAGGTCCGGGCGATCGCGTCGTCGATGTTGACGATGCTCAGCGCGCCGCCGTGGTCGCGCAGCCGCTGCAGGGCGCCGACCAGCACGCCGAGGCCGCTGGAGTCCAGGAAGGTCGTGTGGGTGAGGTCCACGACGACGCGGGGCCGCCCATCGTCCACGGCGGCACCGATCGCGCTCTTTAGCTCGGGCGCCGTGAACAGGTCGATCTCACCGGAGACGGTGATGACGGTGGTGGCGTCGCCGAGGGGGGTGGGGGTGACGCGGAAGTCGGGGGCGCTCATGTCAGGCGACATTGTCCACGGTGGCCGGGGTGGGCGCCGTGTAGTCGACGCGCAGCACGAGCCGCTCCGTCGCCGCGCCGTCGTCGTGCTCGGTGTGCATCTCGTCGGCCACCCGCTCCAGCACCGCGCCCACCAGCGGCAGCGTCGCGTCGTCGATCAGGCCCGCGGCGCCGTCTCGGCTCAGTCCGTGGACCGTCACCTGCAGGCCGTGCTCGTCGATCTGCAGCCCGAGGTGCGCGATGCCGTCGGGGCTGCGCCCCGGGGCGTGCGCGGCGAGGGCGTCGGTGAGGAGCAGCGCCTCCTCCAGGCGGTCCAGCGGGCACGCGGCCCGGCCGGCGAGCATCGCCACGACCGCGGGCAGCACCCCGCCGGCCAGATCCCCGCGGACCCGGACGTCGACGTGGTTGCGCACCGGCGTCATGCGACCGGGACCTGCAGCCGGAAGACCATGGTCACCTCGGTGGTCGCGTCGCCCGCGTCGGAGCCGACCTCCAGGTGCTCGGCGAGCGAGGCGATGAGGGGAAGCCCCAGGCCCAGGCCGGGGCTGTCGGGACGGGGGGTGATGCCGCGGCCGGCGTCGCGCACCGCGATGACGATGCTGTCCTCGCCGAGCGTCGCGCTGACCCACAGCTCCCCGTCGACGCCGTCGGGGTAGGCGTGCATCACCACGTTGGTGCACGCCTCGGTGACCGCCAGCTTCACGTCCGCCAGTGCGGCCGGGTCCAATCCCAGCGCATCGCCGAGTCCTCCGAGTGCGTGTCGGACGACGGCGACGTTTTCCGCGCGAGCGGGGAGATTGAGTTGGAGATCAGGCACGGCGACGCGGGAAAACCGGGGCAGGGACACGGACTTGCGAAGGATCCTGCCCCGAGGGGGGGCAGCGCAAACGTGCCCGGTCTCGTGCAAAACGGGGATGCGCAGCCCGGCTCGACCGCCCCTGCGTTGCTACCATCTCCAACCTCACGAGATCCGGCGGCGCATCGCCGCCCCGACACCGGGTCCGCTCCATATGACCGCGCATCGCACGCCCCCCAAGGCCGACGGCCTCTACGACCCCCGCAACGAGCACGACGCGTGCGGCGTCGCCATGGTCGCGCGCCTCGACAACCAGGCCACCCACGAGGTCGTGGACCGCGCCCTGACCGCGCTGGAGAACCTCGAGCACCGGGGTGCCGAGGGGGCCGACGCCAAGACGGGCGACGGCGCCGGGATCCTCATGCAGATCCCCGACGAGTTCTTCCGCGGGGAGGCCGGCTTCCTGCTGCCCCCGGCCGGCGAGTACGGCGTCGCGGTCTGCTTCCTGCCCCAGGACCCGGTCCGCCGCGCGCAGATCGAGTCGCTGCTGGAGCTCAACGTCCGCGTCGAGGGCCAGGTCGTCCTGGGCTGGCGCGACGTGCCGGTCAACCTCGAGCACGTGGGGGAGACGGCCGGGGCCTGTCGTCCCTACATCAAGCAGCTCTTCGTGGCCGCGGGCGCCGGGTTCACCAACAACCAGGACGCCTTCGAGCGCAAGCTCTACGTGATCCGCCGCATCGTCGAGCTGGCGGCGGGCCCCGACTTCTACGTCTCCTCCTTCTCCTCGCGCACGATCGTCTACAAGGGGATGCTCATCTCCCAGCAGGTCCGGGCGTTCTTCCCCGACCTCAAGGACGAGCGTCTCAAGACCGCGCTGGCCCTGGTGCACAGCCGGTTCTCCACCAACACGTTCCCGAGCTGGGAGCTGTCGCACCCGTTCCGCGTGATCGCCCACAACGGCGAGATCAACACGCTGATGGGCAACGTCAACTGGATGCGCGCCCGTGAGTCGCTGCTGGCCAGCGAGCTGTTCGGCCAGGACCTGCAGAAGGTCCTTCCCGTGGTGCGCCCCGGCGGCTCGGACTCCGCCACCTTCGACAACGTGCTCGAGCTCCTCATGCTCGCCGGCCGCTCGCTGCCCCACGCGGCGATGATGATGATCCCCGAGGCGTACTCGGGCCGCGACGACCTTCCCGAGCACCTCAAGGGCTTCTACGCCTTCCACAGCTGCCTGATGGAGCCGTGGGACGGCCCCGCCGCCGTCTGCTTCACCGACGGGCGGGTGGTCGGCGCCACGCTCGACCGCAACGGCCTGCGTCCCGGCCGCTGGTGCGAGACCACCGACGGCCACGTGATCCTCGGCTCCGAGGCGGGCATGCTGCCCGTCCTGCCCCAGGACATCGTGCGCCTGGGCCGCCTGCAGCCCGGCAAGCTCTTCCTCGTCGATCTCGAGGCCGGCCGCATCGTGGCCGACGAGGAGATCAAGCAGGAGGTCGCCACCCAGCGCCCGTACGCGCAGTGGTACGAGGACAACGTCGTCCACTTCAGCGACCTGACCCCGCGCGAGGCGATCCTCGCCGACGAGCCGCTGCGCGCCCGCCAGCTCGCCTTCGGCTACACCCAGGAGGACGAGCGCGTCCTGCTGCGCCCGATGGCCGACAACGGCGAGGAGCCTCTCGGCTCGATGG
>CAZXNX010000153.1:4807-6306 GCA_964642225.1 uncultured Solirubrobacteraceae bacterium
CGCCTACTTCAAGCAGCTCTTCGCCCAGGTCACCAACCCGCCGATCGACCCGATCCGCGAGGCCGTCGTCATGTCCCTGCGCACGTGCGTCGGGCGCGAGGGCAACCTGCTGGACGAGTCGCCGCTCCACGCCCATCAGCTGGTGATGGAGCAGCCGATCCTGCGCAACGACGAGCTGGAGACGCTGCGCCAGGTCGACCGCGGCGTGTTCACGTCGCAGACGATCGACATCACCTGGCCGGTCGACGAGGGCCCGGACGGCATGACCACCCGCCTGGCCGTGGTGTGCGACGAGGCCTACATGGCCGTCGCGGGCGGCGCCAGCGTCCTCATCCTCAGCGACCGCGCCCTGGGGCCCGGCCGTGCGCCGATCCCGTCGCTGCTCGCCGTGGCCGCCGTCCACCAGCACCTCGTGCGCGCCGGCAACCGCCTGCAGACCGGGCTCGTGCTGGAGTCGGGCGAGCCGCGCGAGGTGCACCACATGGCCACGCTCATCGGCTACGGCGCCTCGGCGATCAACCCGTACGTGATGCTCGAGACCGTCGACGAGCTCCTGGCCAACGGTCGCCTGCAGAAGGCCACCACCTGCGAGGAGGCCCAGAAGAACGTCGTCAAGGCGATCGGCAAGGGCCTCCTGAAGACCATCTCCAAGATGGGCATCTCGACCATCCAGTCCTACAACGGGGCGCAGATCTTCGAGGCCGTCGGCCTGGAGCACGACCTCGTCGACCGCCACTTCACGGGCACCGCCTCGCGCATCGGCGGCATCGGCCTGGACGTGCTGGCCCGCGAGACCCTGGACCGGCACGCCCGCGCCTACCCGCGCGCCCACGGGGAGCTGCTGCCCGTCGGCGGCGTCTACGCGTGGCGCCGCGACGGGGAGTTCCACCAGTGGAACCCCGAGACGATCTCGCTCATCCAGCACGCCGTCCGCCAGCCGGACGGCACCGACGTGGCGCAGGCCAAGTACGACGAGTACGCGGAGATGATCAACACCGACGCGTCCAGGCGGGCCACGCTGCGCGGCCTCATGACGTTCTCCGAGGATGTCGAGCCGATCCCGCTGGAGGCGGTCGAGCCGGCCAAGGAGATCGTCAAGCGCTTCGCCACCGGCGCCATGTCGCTGGGCTCCATCTCCACCGTGGCGCACGAGAACCTGGCCGTCGCGATGAACCGCCTCGGCGGCAAGTCCAACACCGGCGAGGGCGGCGAGGACCCGCGGCGCTTCACCCCGGAGCCCAACGGCGACTCCAAGCGCTCGGCGATCAAGCAGGTGGCCTCCGGCCGCTTCGGCGTCACCGTGCACTACCTCGTCAACGCCGACCAGATCCAGATCAAGATGGCCCAGGGCGCCAAGCCCGGCGAGGGCGGCCAGCTGCCCGGCCACAAGGTGTACCCGTGGGTGGCCAAGACCCGGTACTCCACGCCGGGCGTGGGGCTCATCAGCCCGCCGCCGCACCACGACATCTACTCCATCGAGGATCTCGCCCAGCTGATCC
>CAZXNX010000154.1:0-6247 GCA_964642225.1 uncultured Solirubrobacteraceae bacterium
GCCGAGGGCGGCGTTGAGCGCGGCCACGAAGGCCTCGCCGGCGCCCGGCGCGAAGCGCGCCACGGCGTGGGCGTTGGGGTCCAGGCTGCTGGGGCGGCTGGTGGCGACCGCCAGCTTGACGTTGTGGCGGCGCACGCCCTTGCGGATGCGCAGGTCGATCACCGGCGCGTCGTCGACGGGCTCGGTGTCGAGCACCAGGACGGCGTGGGCGAACTCCAGGTCGGGGATCGTCGCCTGCAGGGCGGGCGCGCCGAGCGCGTCGCGCACCGGCTGGGACGGGCCGCCGGCCGGGCGGGAGTCGATGTCCTGGCTGCCGAGGCCGTCGCGCACCAGGCGCGAGAGGAGGTGGCCCTCCTCGTTGGTGGTGGCGGGTCCGACCACCGCGCCGACGCGGCCGCCGGCGCGCTGCAGGCCGCCGGCCGCGGCCTCCAGGGCGCGCTCCCAGCTCACCGGGACGAGCTTGCCGCCGTCGCGCAGCAGCGGCTCGGTGATGCGCTCGTCGACGTGGATGGCCTGGTAGCCGAAGCGGCCGCGATCGCAGAGCCAGCCGTCGTCGACGCCCTCGTGGTCGCGCCCCAGCACGCGCAGGACACGCTCGTCGCGGACGGTGAAGGTGACGTTGCACTGCGCGGGGCACTGCGTGCAGATGGAGCCGCCGCCCTCGATGTCCCACGGGCGGGCGCGGAAGCGGTAGGCCTGCGAGGTGAGTGCGCCCACCGGGCACAGCTCGATGATGTTGCCGCTGAACGGGGCCACGTACGGGTGCCCGTCGAACGTCCCGACGAAGGTGTGGGCGCCGCGGTCGTGCAGGACGAGCTGGTAGTCCTCGCTGATCTCCTGGCTGAAGCGCACGCAGCGGTAGCAGAGGATGCAGCGCTCGCGGTCGATGGCGATCAGCGGCGAGAGGGCCAGCGGCTTCTCGAAGTGGCGCTTGGGCTCGGAGAAGCGGCTCTTGCCGCCACCCCAGCCGAAGGTGACGTCCTGCAGCGGGCACTCGCCGCCCTTGTCGCACACCGGGCAGTCGAGCGGGTGGTTGATGAGCAGGAACTCGACCACCGCCTCCTGCGAGTGCTTGACGCGGTCGGTCTGCGTGTTGACGACCATCCCGTCCTTGACCGGCGTGGAGCACGCGGTCTGCAGCTTGGGGATGCCCTCGATCTCCACCAGGCACATGCGGCAGGCGCCGACCGGCGCGCCGAGCTTGGGCTCGTAACAGAACACCGGGATCTCGACGTCGCCGTACTTGGCGCCGTCGACCAGCATCACGTTCTCGGGGGCGGTCACCTCCTTCCCGTCCAGGGTGAAGGTGATCATCTTCTGCGCGGGGCGGGGCATGGTTAGGCGGCGACTCCCGGGACCAGCACGGGCTCGTCGGCGATCGGGAGCGCGGCCCGCTGGCGGGCGAGCTCGATGTGCTCCTCGAACTCGTCGCGGAACTTCGTGATCATCGAGGCGACCGGCATGGCCATCGCGTCGCCCAGCACGCACAGGCAGTGGCCGATGATGTTCTCCTGGACCGAGGCCATGATGTCCAGGTCCATCGGCGTGGCGTCGCCGTCCTGGATGCGCTGGATCATCTTGACCGTCCAGTTGGTGCCCTCGCGGCACGGTGTGCACTTGCCGCACGACTCGTGGCGGTAGAACTCCGCCAGCTTCAGGCACACGTCGACGACCGAGTTGGAGTCGTCCACCACGATGATCGCGCCGGAGCCGAGCATCGAGCCGGCCTTGGCCATCGAGTCGAAGTCGTAGCCGAGGTCCAGGTCGCTCTCCAGCAGCACCGGCGACGAGGAGCCGCCCGGGAACCAGAACTTGACCGTGCGCCCGTCCTCGGGGCCGCCGGCCAGGCCGTAGATGATGTCCCGGCTGCGCATGCCGAGCTCGATCTCGTAGTTGCCGGGGCGCTTGACGTTGCCCGAGATGGAGATGAGCTTCGTGCCGGAGGACTTCTCCACGCCGATCGCGGCGTAGGCGTCGGCGCCCATCCGCAGGATCTCGGGGGTGGTGGCCAGCGTCTCCACGTTGTTGATCAGCGTGGGGCCCTGGTAGAGGCCCTGGTTGGCCGGGAACGGGGGCTTCAGGCGCGGGTTGCCGCGCTTGCCCTCGAGGGAGTCCAGCAGCCCGGTCTCCTCGCCGCAGATGTAGGCGCCCGCGCCGCGGTGCACGTGCAGGTCGAGGGTGAAGCCGTTGCCGCCCAGGGCGGTGCCGCCGATGTAGCCGGCGCGGCGGGCCTCGGTGAGCGCGTCGTCGAGGATGTCGGCCTGCAGGACGTACTCGCCGCGGATGTAGATGAAGGCCTTGGTGGCGTCCACCGCGTAGGCGGCGATGATCAGGCCCTCCAGGAGCTGATGCGGGTTCTTCTGCATCAGCTCGCGGTCCTTGAACGTGCCCGGCTCGGACTCGTCGGCGTTGCACACGAGGTACTTCTGCATCGTCCCCTTGGGGATGAACGACGCCTTCATGCCGAGCGGGAAGCCGGCGCCGCCGCGGCCGCGCAGGCCGGAGACCTTGAGCGCCTCGACGAGCTCCTCGCGGGGCATCGCCAGTGCCTTGCGGGCCATGTCGTAGCCGCCGCGCCGCTCGAAGACTTCGAGGGTGGCGAGGCCCGGCTCGTCGATGTTGGAGAAGAGGAGGTGGCGGGACATCAGTCGTTGGCCTCGGGGTCGACGGAGCGGCGGTGGACGAGCTGCTTGGCCGGCAGCGGCTCGGTCCCCTCCTGGATCTGGGCGATCAGCTCGGGGACCTCGTCGAGCTCGATCGGGCCGACGAACTGGCCGTTGACCGAGGCCATCGGGGCGATGTCGCACGCCCCCAGACACTCGAAGCCGCGGACGAAGATGTCCGGGTCGTCGGCGGCCGCGTCGGCCAGCGCCTCGTGCAGGGCGTCGGCGCCGCGCAGCGAGCAGGAGATGTTGGTGCAGACGTAGACCCGGTTGCGGCCCACCGGCTCGAGGTCGAGCATGTCGTAGAAGCCGGCCACCGACACGAGGTAGCCGGGGGTGAGCTGCATGACCGCGGCGGCCTGCTCGATCCCCTCCGGCGTGCACCAGCCGTAACGGTGCTGGACGTGGAAGAGGGCGGGGATGGAGGCCGAGCGGCGGTCCGGGTACTTGGCCATCTCCGCCTCGATGGCGGCGCGCAGGTCCTCGGGCACCGGCGTCTGGGCCGGGTCCGGGACGGCGGCGGGATCCTTGGTCAGGTCCGCGGGCTCGTTCCACCCGGGCACGCGCGAGCCGTGCTCGAAGCGCCGGACGGCGGCCGGGTTGACGGGGCCGGAGGCGAAGAAGTCGGTCATCGGTCCACACCGCCCAGGATCGGGTCCATCATCGCCAGCGTCGCGATCATGTCGGCGATCAGCGAGTCGCGGCACATGTCGGCGGTGGCCTGCAGGTTCACGAAGCTGGGGTCGCGCATGTGCACGCGGGCCGGCTTGCTGGAGCCGTCGCTGCGCAGGAACACGCCCATCTCGCCGCGGGGCGACTCGATCGGGAAGTACACCTCGCCCTCGGGGACGCGCATGCCCTCGGTGACGAGCTTGAAGTGGTGGATCAGCGCCTCCATGGAGGTCGCCAGCTCGTGGCGGGGCGGCAGCGCGACCTTGCGGTCGTCGGTGATGAAGTCCCCCTCGGGCAGCCCGTCGAGGGCCTGCTCGATGATGTCGCAGGACTCGGTGATCTCCGCCAGCCGGCACGCATAGCGGTCGTAGTTGTCGCCGATCGTCCCGACGGGGATCTTGAAGTCGAAGTCCTCGTAGGAGCAGTAGGGCATCGCCTTGCGCAGGTCCCACGGGTTGCCCGTGGCGCGCAGGAGCGGGCCGGTCACGCCGAGGTCCAGCAGCCGCTGCTCGTCGACCACGCCGACGTTGCGCAGCCGCTGCAGGGCGATCTCGTTGCGGTTGAGGAGGTCGCCGTACATCTTCGCGCCCTCGCGCTGCTGCACGAGGAACTCGCGGACCTTGGCCTCGAAGCCGCGCGGGATGTCCTCGATCACGCCGCCGATCTGGAAGTAGCGCGTGTGCATGCGCTGGCCCGTCGACATCTCGAACAGGTCCAGCAGCGTCTCGCGCTCGCGGAAGCAGTACCACCACACGGACATCGCGCCGAGGTCCAGGGCGCTGGTGCCGAGCCACACGAGGTGGCTCATGATGCGGTTGAGCTCCAGGTGGATGATCCGCAGGTACTGGGCCCGCTTGGGGATCTCGCACTCCAGCAGCGTCTCGGTGGCGCCGCAGAAGGCGTAGGCGTTGAAGAAGTAGGAGACGTAGTCCATCCGCTCGATGACGGGGATCGCCTTCCAGTACTCCTTCTGTTCGGCGGTCTTCTCGATGCCGGTGTGCACGTAGCCGATGACCGGCTTGAGGTCGCGCACGACCTCGCCGTCGAGGGAGACGAGCAGGCGCAGCACCCCGTGCGTGGCGGGGTGGTGGGGGCCGAAGTTCAGCGTCAGGAGCTCGTCGTGGACGTTCTCCATCGCCTGCTGCGCGAGCGGCGCCATCGTGATGGATTCCTCCATCTGGCGGTACGGGCTCTTCGTCGGCGTCGCGGTGGCCGCGGCCGCGGCCGGTGCGCCGTCCTGGCGATCGATGTCGAGCTCGTCGCTCATTCGATCCACCCCGGGACGTCCTTCTCGTTGTGCGTGAAGAGCACGGGCTCGCCGCCGATGGGGAAGTCCCGCCGCTGCGGGTGCCCCTCGTAGTCGTCGGGCATGAGGATGCGCCGCAGGTCCGGATGGCCGTCGAAGACGACGCCGAACATGTCGAAGATCTCGCGCTCCTGGTGCTCGGCCGTGGGCCAGGCCGGGGTGACGGAGGGGACGTGCGGGTCGTCCAGCGGCACGCGCGTGGCCACCGTGATGCGGTCCAGCGCGGTCATGTCGAGGAGCTCGTAGTGGACGCCCAGGCGCGGCTCGTGCGGGTAGTAGTCCAGGCCGTGGACGCTGACCAGGCTGCGGAAGCCCTTGGCCTTCAGCGCGGCGAGGGTCTCGGGCACGGACGCCGGCGTGACGTCCAGGCGGGCCTTCCCGTGCTCGTGCCGGGTGGCCAGGACGCCGTCGGTCGGGAGCTCCTGTGAGAGCACCGCCAGGGCGGATGCGTCAGGCACGCCGGATCCCCTCGCCCGGGAACACGTTGACCGCACCCATCGCGGACTCCGGTTCGCCGGCGGTGCCCGGGGCGGGCACGACCTCCTCGGTGCCGACCGCGTTGTAGCGCTCGCGCCAGCCCATGGCCGGGTCGTCCTGCACCATGGAGCGCAGCTTGAGGATCCCGTACATCAGTGCCTCGGGGCGCGGCGGGCAGCCCGGCACGTGCACGTCGATCGGCATGAACTTGTCGGCCGGGACGATCGCGTAGTTGTTGAAGACGCCCATCGACGAGGAGCAGGCGCCCATCGCGATCGCGAACTTCGGCTCGAGCATCTGGTCGTAGATGCGGCGCACGACCGGGGCCATCTTGATCGAGACGCGGCCGGAGAGGATGAGCATGTCCGCCTGGCGCGGGGAGGCGCGGAAGGCCTCGAAGCCGAAGCGGGCGATGTCCAGGCGGGCGCCGACGATCGACATCATCTCGATGGCGCAGCAGGCCAGGCCGAAGGTGGCGGGGAAGAGGGAGTTGCCGCGGGCCCACGCCGTCGCCTTGTCGAGCGTGGTGGTGAGGACGCGCGAGCGGACGTAGTCCTCCATCTCCGCGTCGGTGAGCTCGCCGCGCAGCATGTCGCGGGCCTTCAGGCCCTGCGCGCGGAACGCATCAGGGGTCTGGATCTGCGATCCCGACGACCGGACTATCTCCATTCCAACGCTCCTCTGCGCCACACATAGATGAAGGCCACGAAGAGCAGGAAGATGAACACCAGGGTCTCGACGAGGGCGAACGTTCCGAACGCCTTGAGCTGTACGGCGATGGGGTAGAGGAAGATGACCTCGATGTCGAACAGGATGAAGAGCATCGCGATCAGGTAGAAGCTGATCCCGAACCGGAAGTTCGACTGGACCTCCGAGGGCAGGCCGCACTCGTAGGGGTCCGTCTTGGACGCCACGGCCCGCTTTGAACCGAGGACGGTGTTGAGCACCGAGAAAAGGATGCCGATGACCGCCCCGAGAACAATGAAGACGAGGGCGGGTGCGTAGCTCTGCAGAACGGTGCTCAACAACTCGCTCGTCGTTGTATCACGTACTTGTGCGGGAGTGTTACTTAGTGAGGATCGGCGCGAAATGACCGAAGTGGCATTGATCACGGCCTACGCCGTCGGGG
>CAZXNX010000155.1:0-6198 GCA_964642225.1 uncultured Solirubrobacteraceae bacterium
CCACGGAGACGTCCAGCAGCGCCGCGCTGTCGGCGGCCGACCACCCGAGCACGTCGCGCAGCAGCAGCGCCGCGCGCCCCTGCGGCGGCACCTGCTGGACCGCGACGATGAACGCCAGCTCGATCGTCTCCCGGGACACGGCGACGGCCTGCGGCTCCTGTGCCGCGGCGGCCACCAGCAGCTGCTCGGGATACGGCTCCAGCCACGGCACCTCGAAGGCCCGGTTGCCCTCGGCGGTGACCGACGGGACGGACGGCCGCCGGCCGATGATGTCCAGGGCCGCGTTGGTCGCGATGCGGTAGAGCCAGGCGCGAAACGTCGAGCGCCCGGCGAACGTCTCCCGCGAGCGCCACGCCCGCAGGAACGTCTCCTGCACCGCGTCCTCCGCATCCTGGACGGACGCGAGCATCCGGTAGCAGTGCAGGTGCAGCTCGCGGCGATGGCGCTCGGCCAGCACGGTGAACGCCGCCGCATCGGTGGTCAGGGTCTCGATGGAAGCAATCATGCCCGTGTGACCACCGCGAGAGGAAAAACTCATCACGCCGTGCCGGCCCGCGATTCTCTCAGCGAATCCCAAGCCTCGGGCGCGATGATGGCGCATCATGCGTCGCCTGCCCGCCATCGCCGTGCCGCTCGCCGCCTGCGCCCTGCTCGCCGCCGGTTGCGGGTCGTCCGGCTCGCCGGCCACCTCCACGACGTCGACCGCGACCGTCCCGGACGGCAAGCTCGGCACGACCGCCCCACCGCCCTGCAGCCGGGGTTGCGACGTGCCGGTCGGCACGTACACGGGCAAGAACGACCAGGGCAAGGCGATCCTGCTCCATGTCAGCGTCGGCCATCTCAAGAGCGGCCCGCACATCGTCTCGACCGTCCACGTCATCGACCGCTTCAAGACCGAGTATCTCGTCGACTGCGGCAGCCAGGGGAAGGCCGTCAACAGGGTGGACACCACCACCTGGGGCCACATCAACGGCATCCACGGGTTCCTGCGCCACGGCGAGAACAGCATGGACGTCTTCTGGTCGCCGGGCGAGCCCATCCAGGGGCTCGCCAGCACCAAGAGCCGCGGCTGCGCGGGCTCGACCCACTTCACCCTGAAGCGCACCGGCGCCTGAGCTACATGCCCATCGGTGCAGCGGTGTCCGCCGCCGACCCGGACGGCGGCGCCTTGCCGTCCCTGGTCACGTCGACGATGGCCATCATCCCCGCGTCCTCGTGGGCCAGGATGTGGCAGTGGAAGACGTACTTGCCGAGGTAGTCGAGGAAGCGCATCCGGATCACCACGACGCCGTGCGGCGGCAGGGGCACCACGTCCTCGAGGCTGCGCGCGCGGTAGGGCCGCCCGTTGACCGACATCACCTGGAAGTCATTGACGTGGATGTGGAACGGGTGCTGCTCCGAAGAGGTGTTGCTGATCGTCCACTCCTCGGTGGTGCCGAGCTTCACGTACTCCGTCACCCGGTCCATGTTGAACTGCGAGCCGTTGATGTAGAACGCGCCGGTCTTGGTGTTCTCGCTGAAGACGACCTTGCGCCGGCTGGCGACGGGATCGCCCTGGAGGTCGGGCATCGGCCCCATCGAGGTGGGCAACGCCACCGGCGGGACCGGCGGACCCGCCACCTGCACCGTGGCCAGCACCCGGGCCGGGTAGCTGTCACCGGTCTTTCCCGTCGAGTACTTGAGGGTGTGCAGCCGGTAGGTGCCCGCCTTGGGCCAGCGGACCAGGACGTCGAAGCGCTTGCCGGGCGGGAGCACGAGCTGTCCCGCCGTCCACACGCGGCCGACCGGGTTGGCGTCCTCGGCCAGCACGTGGAAGCGGGCGCCGTCGAGCTTCAGCCGGTACCAGATGTCCGCGCTCAGGTTGCCCAGGCGCAGCAGCTGCGTCTGGCCCGGAGCGGCCCTGATGACGGGGTCGACAAGCCCGTTCACCGTGCGGGTCGTCGGCGCGTTGCTGTCGATGTTCTCGGTGACGATGGCGCCGTTCTTGACCTGCAGGTCCTTCAGGGCGATGACCCGGTCGGGGATGCCCTGCAGGTCGGCGGGCAGCCGCTCGGTCAGCCCGTCCACCACCAGCACCCCAGCCAGCCCGCTGAACACCTGCTCCTCGGTGAGCCCGTGCAGATGCGCGTGGTACCAGTAGGTGCCCGGGGCGATGTCGCGGGGCACCTTGATCCGGATGGCGCTGTCGGAGCTCGGCTTCATCACGCGCAGGACGTTGTCGGAGATGCCGATCGGCGACGTGTGCAGGCCGTGCGTGTGGAAGTTGGTCTCCTGGCCGAGCTGGTTGCGCAGCTGGATCTCGATCACGTCGCCGCCGCGCACGCGAAGCGTCGGGCCCAGGAACTTCCCGGCGTAGCTCTGCCCCTTCACCGCCACCCCGGCCACGGTGAAGGTGGTGGGCGCGACCGTGAAGGTGGTGCGCAGGACACCGTTCCGGGCGCGCAGCACCGGAGGCTGGGCGAAGGGGCGACCCTGCTGGGCGGCGAACGTGGTCGGCACCGGCGCCAGGGCACCGGCGGTCGACGCGGTGGTGGCCGTGGAACCGCCACCGGATCCACAGGCGGCCAGGAGCAGGGCGGCGCACGCCAGGGCGCACGCGACGGTGATGAAGCGCATGGCGCGAACGTATCCGGCCGGGCAGCCGGAACTCGCGGAGCGGCCGCGGTCAGAGCCAGCCGAACCCCACGCCGAACACGAGGATCATCGCCAGGTTGATCGCGGCCAGCCCGCCGAGCCGACGCCAGCGCGCGCTCTGGTCGGGCGCGTCGTAGACCCACGCGGCGTACAGGTAGAACCATAGGTACCCGAACAGGAAGATGAGCGGCACGAACGGCGTGTTCCACCACCAGTACTCCCAGTGGAACGTGCCCGTCTCGTGGAGGAACAGCTCGACCGCCACGCTGACGAGCGACAGGCCGGCGGCGACGACGAGCCGGTTGGGCATCCCGAGGATCCGCGCGTGGCGGTCGGCCGGCAGCAGCTTCGCGTAGACGATGCCACCGAGGGCGAACATGAACGAGATCTCCACGTTGAGGCCCACGAGGAACTGGTAGGCGGTCGGCCCCGTCGTGGCCCACAGCGGGGCGTGGTCGCTCACCTGCAGGACGAGCGCGTTGACGACCTCGTTGAACACGTCCGCGAGCCAGACGGCCAACCCGGCGGCCACGACGTCCAGGCGCCCGCGCTCGACCTCGTTGGCGTAGAGGAGCAGCACGATCGCCAGCAGCGCGACGGCGTACCACTTGAACTGGGTCGGATCGCGCACGTGGCGCTCGGCCTCGAGCGTGATGTCGGTGCGCGTGGCGAGCAGGAGCGGCACTCCGCGGACGCTAGTCCCGCGGGTGCGGCGCCCACAACGGGGAAAAGTACGGTCCCCGGCTGCTCGTCGCGTGTCCTGCCCGGGCGACCGGAGGACAAACCGCGGTCGACGTCGTCAGGTCGTCTTGATCAGCCCGCCGTCGATGACGGAGTTCGTCCCGGTGACGTTGCCCGCTCGCGACGAAGCCAGCCAGACCGCCAGGTCGGCGACCTCTTCGGGGGTCGTGAATCGCCCGGTGGCGAACCCTCCGATGCCGGCCACGACGTTCGCGCGGGCCGTGTCGGCGTCGACGCCCGTGGCACGCGCCACGGTCTCGGCGACGCCGCCCTCGCCCAACCACAGATCGGTGGCGACCGGACCGGGCGAGACGGCGTTCACGCGGACGCCGGCGGGCCCGTACTCCTGGGCGAGGGACTTGGTCAGGTTGACCACCGCCGCCTTTGCCGCCCCGTAGTCCACCGTGCCACCGTCCGGCTGGAAGAACGCATTGACGGAGGCGATGTTCACCACCGCGCCGCCGCCCTGCCGGACCATCGGGCCCAGGGCGGCGCGCGTGGCGCGCAGCGTGGTGAAGAAGTTCATCTGCATCGCCCACGCGAAGTCGTGGTCGGTGAGCGCGAGGAACCCGTCCATGCGCAGGCGCACCGCGCCCATGTTGTTGACGAGCACGTCGACCCGCCCGTGATCGTCGAGGGCGCGCTGCACGAGGGCAGCGGGACCCTCCGGCGTGGAAAGGTCGACCGTCACCGCGGTCACGCCGTCGAGCGCGCCCAGGCCCCCCTCGCTTCGCGACCCCGCCACCACGTGGGCACCTTCTCCCAGCAGGCTCTTGGCGATCGCGAGCCCGATCCCCTTCCCGGCGCCGGTGACGACGGCGACCTTGCCGCCCAGACCGAGGTCCACGACGCTATCCCGCCGCCTCGACGGCCCAGTTCAACGCGTAGTCGGCCACGTCCTCCCAGCCGTCCTCGCCGAGGGTGAAGTGGGACCGTCCGGGAAACTCCTTGAACTCGGTCACGGCCGCGGACTTCTTGTAGTGCTCGAAGTTCGACTTGTTGAGCGACGCCGGAGCGACGTGATCCGCACCACCGGCGATGAGCAGCAATGGCGCTCGGTCGTCGTTGCCGAAGTCGACCGCGACGGTGGCATGGGGGCTGAAGTTGGCCAGCGCCCCCTGGAACAGGACGCGACCCGGGCCCGGCACCGCGTAGCGCTCGAAGATCGCCTCCGACTCCGCCTCGTCCAGGGTGTTGGTGAACGAGTAGTGGAACTCCTCCGGGGTCAGCGCGACCGCCTTGTGCCGATTGGCGGGGTTCTTGAGGACCGGACGGCCCGCCTTCAGGGTGGAGCCGGGCAGGGCGAACATGCCCTTCAGCGGGGCCGAGTCGATCGCGACGCCGGCGGCCCCCAGGCCCCGGTCCAGCAGGATCTGGGTGAACGCCCCGCCGAAGGAGTGACCCATGATGATCGGCGGTGCGTCCAGTTCGCCGATGATGCCCTCGTAGTGCTCGAGGATCTCCTCGACGCCGAGGTCGTCGAAGCCCGAGGTGTCCGAGCGGAGCTCCGACAGGTCGCCCTCCATCCGGGGCCAGCTGCGGGCGATGACCTTGAAGCCGCGCTCCTGGTAGCGCGTGACCCAGTGCTCCCAGCTCAGGGCCGTCATCCAGAGGCCGTGGATCAGGACGATGGTGTCGGGCTTGTGTTCGGTGACCATGGCCCGACGGTACGCCAGCGTCGCCGGTGGCCGCCAATGCCGATCAGGCCCGGATCATGCGCGGCGGGAATGGTCGTGCAGGGAGCGGCTGAAGTGCTCCCGGGCAAATGGACCGAAGGCGCGCACCGCGGCCATCTCCGTCTCCGTCCGGCGCGCAACCTCGTACGCCATCGTCCGGGCCGGCACCAGCGGCACCTCCACGACATCGTCAGGAAAGTCGAGCGGGGGACTGATGCCCAGGTAGCCCGGATCACGAGCCGCCATCCCCGGGTACACGTCGGCCGTCCCCACGAACTCGGGGGTGATCCCGGTGCCATCGAACAGGGCCCATACGGCCGCATTGAACCCGGACGCCTCGTCGGTCGGCCCCCCGAGCACCGTGATCGCCTGGCCCCCCAGGTCGGCGAGGGTGAGCTCGGGCCGGTCCGCCAGTGGATGACGGCGGTGCATCCAGACGCTCAGCGGGTCGGTCCGCACGACGTCGTAGCTCAGGGGAGCGTGCCGTGCGGGAGACAGCGTGATCGCCGCGTGCAGCTCGCCCGACACGACCTGCCGTTGCAGCTGCTCCGACTTGGCGTGGCTCACCTCGATCTGCACCTCGGGGTAGCGATCGGTGAAGGCCTCGCAGAGCCCGTACCAGTCATCGCGCCTGCCGGCCATCGTCAGTCCCAGCGCGAGCCGCCCGCGCGGCTCGTCGTTGCGCCCGACCGCCATCGTCTCCTCCGCCGCGTCGAGCGTGCGACGCGCCTTCACGAGCACCTCCCGGCCGGCGGCGGTCAGTTCCACGCCGCGAGCCGATCTCAGCAGCAGGGTCGTGCCGATCGACCGCTCGAGCTGCTGCATCTGGCGCGACAGCGCCGGCTGCGTGATGAACAGGCGCCGCGCGGCCCGCCCGATGTTGCCCTCCTCGGCCACGATCACGAAGGATCGGAAGTGACGCAGGTCGACCGGCACAGCCCGAGTGTTCCATCTCGGGGCCGGAAGGGCGACCCCAGGAACGAGAGATCCCTGGCTTTCTGATCAGCCCCGCCCGCGCGCCGCCGGCTGCAGCACCCAGAGGTATGCGGCGTTCTGCGCGGTCGCGCCGGTGCTGCTGACCGCCCGGACGACGACGCGATAGCGGCCCGGCCTCAGCGTCGTGCCTGCGAGCAGCGTCCGCAGGCTG